>JAFUXX010000192.1 GCA_017476965.1 Kiritimatiellia bacterium
CGACCTCGGCAACGTCGCCGCGTACGTCTCTTCTTCCGGCGCAATCGCGGCAGCCTACGCCTACGATGCCTTCGGCCGCCTCCTCGCCGCCTCAGGCCCCCTCGCCGACGCGTTCCCGCACCGCTTCGCCACCAAACCCCGTGACCCCGAAACCGGCCTCGACTACTACGGCTACCGCTTCTACTCCCCCGATCTCTGCCGCTGGCTCAACCGGGATCCGATTGGAGAAAACGATGGTTGTCACGTCTACCTGTTTTGTAGAAACGAAGCATTGTTTTTCTTTGACAAAATGGGGTTGCAGTGTACACAGCTTGGAATTCCTGCCTTCATTCCAACCGAGACATGGCATCTCAAAAAGATTGAATTCGATTCCATTTCCCACGAACATATTGTCACAATTTACGGCATGACGCCTTTATGGAAGCGAAAAGGGGCCGTCCGATGTTGCTGTGAGGGCAAGGTTGTCACGAAAACGGTTTACAAAACCCATTCGAAATCTGTTCCTTTTGACCAACATGGAGAATCACCAATCGTTGGATGGGACATTCGTTTTCAGTCCACCTTCGATTTCGATCTTCCTCAAAATCTCGCGGAAGCGTTTTCTTCCATTGCACTGAATGTTCTAGGCAACTTGACTGATGGAAATTTTCTCATAACTGAGGAAGACAAAAAACGAATTCAGGATGGATTGAAAAACTCAAGTCCAAAAGGCGATGACAGCGGGAAGTGGCCAGAAGATCCATGCAATGGATGAAGCGAATGAATAAAACGTCTTTCAAGGTTTTTAAGGCGGGATGTGCAATCGCCGCAGTGGCGGCAGTGTCGGTTTTCTGCTGGAACGCCGGACGGAAGGCCGGAGAGACGCGCGCCTTCGACGAGGCGGTCGTCAAGGCGTTCGCCCGGGACTCTGCATGGCACGAAATGGCCTGCGCGGTGGAAGCCCGCGGGTTCGACGGACGGAAGTGGTTCGCGCCGTACGGGTCCGGCGGCGGGTTCCGGCTAGCCATGGTGTCCGGTTTTTGCAAGGCGGCGCGCCGACGGCACCCGGACCTCCCGAATTCGTTTTCCGGCGCGAAGGAGAGGCTGCCATGAACGCTCTTTTCCGGCGTTTCGCGATTACTGCGATTTTGGCCGCCGTCCTGTCCGCAGGAGGCGGATTCGCCTTCGGCTTCTACAAGGAAAAAGCGGCCGCTTCGTGCCTTGCCGCGTATTTCTGGTCGAGTTTCCACGATCAGCACGCGCTGGCCGTGGCGCTCGGAGCGTGGCCGGAAACGGCGTGGCCGTCGGAAGGCGATTTCCTCGTCGCACTCTCCCGGATCCGGTCGGAAGCCCGACGCTTTCGCGTACGGGCGTTCCTCCCGAAGAACGCTTCCGTCCGTTGGGCGGATCTGGAACGCCGGATCGATGCGTTTTTGCGCGATTCCGCAGTCGAAGGCGAGGCTCCTCCGTTCCTGTTCGAGCTGGTTCCCGGGCACGGACGCGCGACGGCGGAAGCGGTCGCCGACTACCTTCGCGACTGCCGCAACGCGGAACGGTTCCGTGCGGTTTTCGATTCGCCGAGCGGTTATTGCGGGACGTTCCGGGCCATGGCGGACCGTATGTCCTGCTATTCGGACGCGGTGGAAAGGCTGATGCGCCATTCGGACGAACTGTCGTTCCGGGAGGTCGTCCGCGGGGACGGCTCCCGTTACACCGAATTCTGGTTGCGAGAGGACGGCGGACCCGGCACCGGACCGGTCGATCCGGATCCGGAAAGCCGGGAGACGCACTCGTTTCAGGGAGAAGCGGCCGGTCGAAACGACGCCGAACCCGAGGGATATTCCCTTCGCGACTATCTCTCCGGGCTTTCCCGTCACGGATGGTGCGCCACCCTCCTTTTCGAGACGAATGGCGTTCTTTCGCTGGACCTGCCCGGCAAACCGGAGTTTTTCTGACGGAACGGAAACACCGCCCGAAAACGAATCCCGACATCACGTTTCCTCCCTTCCGGTTCTTCGCAAGGAACGTATCCAGAACATGAAACTCCGAATCGCCCGGATCGCAGCCGTTCCATTTTGGGCGGTATTTTTCCTTCCCGGTTGTTGCCGTGTTTCATTGCAAGACACACCTACCGTATCCGCCGAAACGGTCTTGGAGCCGCAAGGCCAGATCTCCGGCCATGACAAAACATCCGGTTGCGTCCGGTTATCGCCGGCGTTGGATGTGGATTTGTCCTTGCACCCGGAAGCTTGGAACCCCGGCGATTCGGCCGTGGCGCTCGCGGAACGGCTCGGCGAGGCGTTCCTCCGGTACAAATGGTCGGATTCCCGGGTTCCGGTCCGAGGCCATGCCATTTCCATGTACGAAATCTTGACCGGAAATCCGTATGAAAGCGAATTTTCCGTGAACGGGATTCCGTTCCGGGATCTTTCGGTTTCCGCCCGGCCGTTCCGGTTTAAGGCGGTCCACGACGGCAAAGAGCTGGAAAGCGACTGGGTGCTGCTGCGCTACGAACGGAACGGGGATTTTCTCTTCGCCGTCTATGTGGACATGAATGCCGGGATTCCGTCTTTTTCCTGTAATCCGCCGTGGCCGTTCCCGGTCTTTGACGTCCGCGATTCGCTTGCCGCGCTTTCTGACGAGGAAAGAACGCAGCATCGCAAATTCGTCGACGAACTTCCCGGGAATCCGTTGCGGAAGGCGGGTTTCACGTTCGAGCCGCCCCTTTGCGACCACGGGATTTCGGCCGTGTCCGGGATTCGTCCGGACGGTTCCACGCGGCGTCCCGGAGATGTCGACGTGGACATCCGCAAGACCGGAACCGCGACAAACACGGTTTCCGTCACCCGATCCGTGCCGACCACGCGGACCCGTGTTCCCTGAAAGGCCTGAGACCGAGGAAAACCCGAAATGAGTGCGAAACTGGTGCAGGACCTGTTGTTGCGTTTTCATTTCATTCTCTCCCAATGGATCGCCGGGCCGGACAACGATCCGGTTTTCCGCATCCATTACGACAGTTTTTGGCGGCGAAGATACCCCATCGCCGGCGCGACCGATGCCGCCGGTTTTCTTTCTGCCGTCGAATGGTACATTCCGCCGAATTGGTACATGGAGGGCTTCACGTACGGAACCAACGAAATCCCGGATTCGTTCGATTTTGCGTATTTCACGCCTTCGAGGGTCGACGACATCGGCACCGAACTCCGGAAACTTCGGCCGCCGGAGAATGCCGACGTCTGGACGGCGGTCGCCATCGACACGAACGGCCCCTCGACGAAATTCATGACCGGAATCTGGCTGGAGGGTGGCTTGTCGAAGGATCTCGGCGGAACGCTGACCCACTCGAACGGACTGTTTCGCTTTTCCGACCCGTGCGGCGGGGGCGACATGGACTGTTGGCGGAAGACCAAACTGAAATGGATCCGGAAAGAATGAGGGTCCGTTGGTTTCCGCCCTCCGCCGCGGGATTTCTCTTCGCCGCGGTCGCGCTGGCGGGATGCGGACAGCGGGAGTCCGGCACCTCCGGCACCGGCGGTTCCGGCGCAGACGCTTCCGGCGCCGAAACGGAACATGGCGCGGCGAGGGCCGGACAAGCGGTTTTTGCCGCAAGGACCGCGCCGGACGGCGCGATCGACGTCGCGCGGCTGCGGGAGACGCTGCGACGGGACGAGGCGGCGCTGGGCATGGAGGGGAATCCGCGCGATCTCGCGGCGGAGAAGAACGACGCGGCGAACCGGCTCTTTTCCCTTCCGCGACTTCCCGCGGGCGTCGTGGACGATCTGGCGGAAATGGCCGCCGACGAATCCCGCGATCCGGTCTGGCGCGACTACTGCCTGCAATTCCTCGGCGAAGCGGTGCGCCGCCACGTCGAAGGCGTTCCCGGCGGGGGCGGCACCGTCCCGTTCGTTTCCGCCGAAGACGCCGCGACCGCGCTCGCCGCGCTGGAACGGGCGCTTGCTTCCCGCGAATCGACGTTGGCCGGGACGGCGCTCCGCGCGCTTCAGCTGGCCGGTGCCGAAGGCGTCCCCGACCGCG
>JAFUXX010000193.1 GCA_017476965.1 Kiritimatiellia bacterium
CAGGATGCCCGCGCTCCCGGGCGCCCGCCGCGCGCGTCACCGCGCGCCGGAGCGGAAACAGGCCGGAGTAACGCCGAAGCGCGAGCGGAAGATGCGGATGAAGTAGTTGGAGGAGGAGAAGCCGCAGGCCGACGCGATTCTGGCGACGGTGTCGGCGCCGCCGCGCAGCATCGTCTTCGCCGACGCGAGGCGCGTCTCCTCGATCCGCCGGCGTATGGTGGTCCCGGCGGCGGCGAAGATGCGGTCCGCCTGGCGGCGGCCCATGCCCATGGCGGCCGCCACGTCGCGCACCCCGACCATCGGATCGTGTGCGTGCGCGGCGATGAAGTCGAGCCCCGCCGCGAGCCGCAGGTCGACGTCCTTTCCGATCGTCCTCGTGCTGTCGCGCCGCTTCACGCCGAGGATGCCGTAGCGGAAGAGCTTCGGCCGCGGCGGCTTGCTTTTGCCGAGCAGCGAGGCGAGCGCGTCCACGGCCAGGCGGCCCGCGCCTTCAAAGTCGAGCCGGACGCTCGTCAGCGTCGGGGACGCCGTGAGGCAGAAGGTCTCGTCGTCGTCCGCGCCGACGATCGCGGCGTCGTGCGGGACGGACAGGCCCGCGGTGCGGCAGGAGTCGAGCGCGAACTTGGCCAGCAGGTCGTTGCCGGCGAATATCCCGAAAGGCCTGGGGATCCCGGCGAGCCAGCGCGCCAGGTTCTCGCGCTCCTTGACCCACGCCCAGTCGGTGACGGGTTCGTAGCACCACGCCGAGCAGCCGGCTTCGCGGATGCGGTCGAGAAACGCCTTTCCGCGGGTCCCCGTCCACGGGTAGCGCCGGAGCATCGGCACGAAAACGAAGTGCTTGCGCCCCGTGGCCAGGAGCTCGGCCGCCGCGGCGTCCGCCACTTCGTCCTGGTTGCACATGACGCGCGCCCAGATGCCGGGCGGCAGGGCGGTGCGGCGGCCGCTCGCGGCGACGCGGCCCGCGTCGATGCCGACGATGGGCACTCCCAGCGAGGCGAGGGTCCCGTTCGCCAGGGAGTCGTAGAGGCGGGCGATCACGCCGTCCGCGCGGCCGAGAAGGCCGCGGTACGGCGCGTAGTCGCTTCCCGAATTGACGAGGTCGATCGTTTCGAGCGTCCAGCCGCGGTCGCGCGCGGCCGCGGAAATCCCGCGCAGCTCGGCGCGGCCGGCCCACTGGTCGGTCGCGACGACCGCCACGACGAGCGGCGGACGGGCGTTTTGCGGCGTCGTTTTCATTCCGTGCGGCGATTATGCTTCCTTCCGCCGGAAATTTCAAGCACAAATGGGACATTGCGTCTTGTTCGTGCTATCATTGCGTCCTGTCTTTGCAATTGCGCAAGCGCCGCAGAAATGCGATTATTCCTGCGATTTGAGAATCCTTCCGGCATCCACCTTCCGGGAAAGCGACATCGACATGAAAATCACGCAACTCACAAACGCCGCGGCGGCATTCCTCTTTTTCGCCGCCACCGCCGCTTTCGCGGCCAACACGTGGTACGTCTCGCCGGACGGCGACAACGCCGCCGCCGGCACCGAGGCCACGCCCTTCCGCACCATCCAATACGCCGTGAATGCGGCGACGGCTGGCGACACGATCGTCCTTCTGCCCGGCGACTACGGCGCCGACCAGGGCACGACGACCACGACGGTGAGCGGCAACTCCTCCGCCAACCGCGTCGTGGTCGACAAGCCGCTCACGATCATCGGCCGCGACGGCCGCGACAAGACCCGCATCGTCGGCGCGTGGGACACGGCGGAATACGCCGACCTCCCCTGGGGATTCGGACCGAACGCCGTCCGGTGCGTCTGGATCTCCAACACCGCCTCGGGGACGCGCCTCGAAGGCATCACCTTCCAGGACGGCTCCGTCCCGATATGGAACGTTCAGGGCAACGACATCGGCGGCGGTGGTGGCGTAGTGGTTTATAGTGCCAACACCGCCGCCACGATCGTAGATTGCGCGGTCGTCAACTGCCAGGGATTCAATGGCGGCGGCGTCTGCTCGACCAAAGAGAATGGCGCCAGCGTCAAGGTGGTGCGGACGCTCTTCAAGCGCTGCCGGGGCTCGAAGTTCGGCCAGGCCCTGCGCGGCGGCGGCGCCTACAACTGCGTCTTCGACGACAACGGCTACACGTGCTTCAAGGACGGAACCGCGAAGATAGACTCCTCCAACGCCGAAAAAGCAGGTGCCTTCAGTTACGGCTACACGGCCATCAACTGCACGTTCGTGAACAACGTGTCATACGGTACTGGCGGAAATGGCACGTTCGCGGGCGGCGTCTACAACTGCCTTTTCCAAAGCAATGGAAAATCTGCCGGAATAAATGCGAGTTATTGCAAAACGACGGGCAGCAACGTGGCAAGCACGGCGGCGCTCTACACCAAGTTCGAGGTCGTGTCGCCCTTCGACGGCGACTACCGCCTCGCCTACAACGCCGACGCGCTGGACGCCGGCGACGCGACCAAGGTTTCCAGCATCCCTGACGGCTTCCGCGACAAGGACTACTACGGCAATCCCCTCGCGGCGAGCGGTACGATCCACGCCGGTGCCGTTCAGGACGCGCTGGCGTCGACCGCGAGCGGCATCACCGTCACGCCGAGCACCTACGGATCGTGGCTGTTCGACGGCGAGCCGGTTCAGATGATCAACCGCACGTGGCGGTCCGCCGAGGGCTGGCCCGTCGCGTTCAACGTGAAGTTCGTTCCCGTCGAGGGACGTGCGCTGGTGAACTACTCCATGGGCAACGCACCGTATTGGCCCCTTCCGGACGACTCCATCTACGTCACGGCGAGGCGCAACCAGGTGCAGGGCGTCAACTTGGTGACCACGTCCAACATCTTCTACGCCGATCCGGTGAACGGCAGCGACGAAACCGGCGACGGCTCGGAGGAAAATCCCTTCAAGACCCTCAACAAGGCCGTCAAGAAGACGACGGTCAGCTTCGTCGTGCGCGCCCTGCCCGGCGACTACAACGAGGGCGGCGAGAACTACGGCGGGATGACCAACCGCGTCGTCGTGCCGCAGACGCTGGCCGGGAACCTGCGCGTCGTGGCCGTCGGCGGTCCGGAGAACACCTTCATCACGGGCGCGTCCGCAACGTCCGGCGACACGGCCAACGGCACCGGACCGGATGCTATCCGCTGCATAGCCGTCGCCTCCACCAATGACTACAAGGCGGTGTTCCAGGGCTTCACTATTCGTAGCGGACGGACCGACGGCGCCACGACGGCCGAAGCCGGCGCAAAGACGTACGGCGCCGCACTTTTCAACGTGGACCAGAACAATCTGGCAAACAGTTTCAATACTGCATTTCTGCTTGACTGCGTTGTCTCGAACTGTGGCGGGCGTCGCGGCGGATGCATGGCCGGCGGCAACGCCTACCGCTGCCGGTTTTCGTCCTGCGTCTCCTACAACGGCGGCGGCGGCGTGCTCCGCTACTGCAACGTCGTTTCCTCGTCGTTCACCTCCTGCGGCGGCGCCTCGCAACTCTTCGGCCCGAACGCGAAGGGCTACAACTGCACGATCTGGGGAAGCTCCTACGACAGCGTTTACAACGGCACCTACGGGACGGGCTACCTCTACAACTGCGTGACCGGCGGCCGCTCCGGGACGTACACCGACCTGAATGCCGACGCTACGGATGCCAACGTGAAGAACACGCTCTATTCGCGCCTCGCCGCCGCCAGCACGGCGACGATCTCGACGGCCGTGAAGGAAGACCCGCTGAAGCTGCTCGGCGGCGCTTCCGGCGACTATCGCCTCGCGCCCGGTTCCGCCGGGCTGTATCTCGCCTCCACCGACTATTTCCAGTCCTGCATGGACATCGACGGCAACCCGTTCCTCTTCGACACGGAGACTGGCCGCTACCAGGCCGGATGCTACGCAACCATACGGGGGGGGGTATATTACGCCGATGCCGAAAACGGCAGCGATTCGAACGACGGTCTCACCGAGGCCGCGGCTTTCAAGACGCTTGCCGCCGCGATGGCCGCCGCCGACTACATGGACACCGTGATTGCCCTCCCCGGCACGTATGACGAGGGATCGATGCTCCAGTCGCTCGCGCAGAGCGGCGGTTCGGTCGAGCCGACGCTGCCTTCGCGCGTCGTCGTGAAGGGCGGCGTCACCCTGGAGTCGCGCGACGGCGCGGCGGCGACGGCCATCGTCGGCGCGGCGTCGGACGACGCGTCCGCCGTCAAGGGATGCGGCCCCGGCGCGATGCGCGCCGTGTTCCTCTGCAAGGGCGCGACGTTGCGAGGCTTCACCGTCACTGGCGGTGCCACTCTCTACAGCACGGAAAACACCATGACGGTCAACGACTACGGCGGCGGAGTGGCCGGATACTACGGTGCCCAGGCTACCGCCGAGGAATATTCGGCACTCGCCGAGAACTGCATCATCACGGCCAACGTCGCCTGTCGCGGCGGCGGCGCGATGTTCGGGCGCTTCCGCAACTGCCAGTTCACCGACAACGACCTTTCCGCCAACCGGCCCGGTTTCGCCGTGGCACGCGCCGACCTTGAAGGGTGTTACTTCTCCGGAAACGGTGCGGCCGGAAGCCACTCCGCGATCTATGCCTGCAATGTGGTCAACTGCACCGTCCGCGGCGGCCAGGCCGGTGCGGGAGCGGCGACGGGAGTGGTTTCCATCGAAAACTACTACGTCGATTTCTGCAAGGTCGCCAACACCGTCATTCTCGGCGCGAACTACAAGGCGAAGATCGTCCGCAACTGCCGCGTTGCCGGAAATTCCGTGAACACATTCGGCGATGACGTCGACGTGTCGGGCCTTGAAACCATCACGCACCACGCCGGCGGCGTACTGCAGGAGGGTTCCAACGCCATCGACGCGGGCGACGCCTCGTTCTGCTCGGCGGAGTTCCTCGCCGGCCGCGACATCGCCGGGACGCGCCGCGTCCTCAACTCCACCATCGACATCGGCGCCTACGAATACGACTGGGGCGTGCCGTGGGGCGCCGCCCTCGGCGGCAAGCGCCTCGCGATCGACGACATGCCGAGCGACGCCTCGCTCGGACAGGACGGCAAGTCCCTCGTCTTCGGCGCGCCCGCGATCGGCGAAGCCGGAGTGCCAGTCACGATGACCTGGAAATCGAACGGCAGCGGCGCCGTCTACGACTTCTCGGCGCTCGTCACCGGCTCCGGAACTCTCACGGTCACGGCCAACGACTCGCTCGTGGGCGCTGTCACCTTAGCCGACGGCGAAAAGGCGCTGTCCTTCTCCTCGGCGCTCGCCTCGAACACGCTCGTCTTCTCCTACGACGGCGCGGAGGCCAATGGCGTGACGCTTTCCGGCTTCTCCAACCAGGCCCCGTTCGTCCTGATGGTGCGGTAGGAGGGAGGCCAGACAACTTGGACAACTTGAAACGACTTTGATTTGTCGCGGGCGAACTCGCCCGCGACATTCTAGGCGCGGTTGCGCCGCTGCAAAGGGAAAAGTTGTCCAAGTTGCAATGGTTGTCTTGCCCATAATGCCGCTTGACACAGCAGCCCGGAAGTTGCTAGTATTGATTCCGTTGCAAGCAATCAGTGCAATCACGCGGAGGTTTCAATGAAGACGATGACGATACGCAACATTCCCGACGGTGTCGCGAAGTATCTTTCCGGGCGAGCCGCAATGGAGGGACGAAGCGTCAACGCGACGACGGTTTCGCTCCTCAGCAGAGCCGCGGGTCTTGAGCCGCGCCAGCGAAGGCGTCGCGACCTTTCCTGGCTTTCCGGCGCGTGGTCGAAGGAGGAGGCCAGCCGCTTTGATGCCTTCGTAGCCGACTGCCGCAAGGTGGACGAAAGGGACTGGCGATGAGAATCTGCCTGGACACCAACGCATACAGCGCAATGGCCAAGGGACACGGCGGCGCCACATCTCTTGTCGAGGTGGCGGACGAAGTCATCGTCCCCGCCATAGTCGTAGGAGAGTTGATGTTCGGCTTTCTCAACGGATCCCGTTTTTCTGAAAACGAGGGGATGCTCAATCGTTTTCTGGAAGACGACGGCGTTGTCCTGCAGCCGGTGACGCGTGAAATCGCGGAGCGCTACGGCTATGTCAAGGCCGCGCTTAGGAAAAACGGGACGCCGATTCCGGAGAACGACATCTGGATAGCGGCGACTGCCCTCGAAACCGGGGCGCGGCTTGTCACATACGACACCGACTTCAAGAATGTCGGCGGGCTGGTCATACTGGCGCCATGACATTTCCCCTTGCCTGCCTGGCCGTGTTAACAGCGGTTTTTGCATCGGGCGCTCCCGCGCCCGCAGTCCTCCGCGTCGCCCCGCCGGTTCCGGCATGCGACTGGGACACGGGCGCGATGCGCACGTTCACCAACGCCACGGAGCTCATCCAGGGCGCAATCGACGAAGCCTTCCGCGCGGGCGGCGGGACGGTCAGCGTCGCGCCGGGCCTGTATTCGATTCGCGGGATCCGCCTGCGCGGCGGCGTCACGCTCCATCTGGAAGCGGGCGCCGTCCTGACGGCAAGCCGCGATTCCTCCGATTTCAACGTCCTGGACCACGACCCGCTCGAACCAGTCGATCCCGCCGCCGGAGCCGACGACAAGGAGGCGCTTTGGCGGCGCAGCCGCGCCGTGATACGCCTCCACCGCGCGGACGGTGCCGCGATCGTCGGCGAACCAGGAGCCGTCATAGACGGCTGCAACGGCTTCGACCCCGAAGGCGAGGAGGGCTATCGGGGAGTCCACGCGATCCATGCGAGCGACAGCGCGAACCTCGTATTCCGGGGCTTCACGGTGCGGCACGCCGGCAACTACGCCATGCGCATCACGCGCTGCCGGGACCTGGCCGTGGAGAACGTCACGGCGCTGGCGGGCCACGACGGCGTCCACCTCCGCGCATGCCGCCGCGCAAGGGTCGAGAACTGCGTGCTGCACACCGGCGACGACTGCGTGGCCGGCTACGGCAACGAGGACATCGTCGTGCGGGGCTGCGACCTTTCGAGCGCGTGCAGCGCGCTTCGCCTCGGCGGATGCGGCATTCTCGTGGAGAAATGCCACGCGCACGGCCCTTGCGAATACGTCTTCCGCGGCTCCCTCACGCCGCAGGCGAAGCGCGACGGGCTGTGGGATCCCGCCGTCGTGCCCGGGCGGCATTCCATGGCAACCTTCTTCCTGTACTACTCCGACACCGGAATCCCGGTTTCGCACGTCCCGGGCGAGATCGTACTGCGCGACTGCAAGGTTGAGAACGCCGCGCGTCTCGTGCGCTACAACCAAGGCGGCGAGCGGTGGCAGCGCGGCAGGCCGCTTTCGAGCCTCACTCTGGAGCGCGTCGAAGCGGGCGGCCTCACGCTTCCCGTGGCCCTCAATGGCGGAATAGGCGAAAACAAGGGCGAATGGCCGCTGGACTTCGCGATGCGCGACTGCTCGCTCTCCTTCGCGCGGACGCCGGACGAGGTGTTCTCCACCGCAAACGTGCGGTCGATGGCGCTGGATGGCGTGTCGGTAAAGTGCGAACCGCCAGCAGCAATCCCCCTTATTCGCTCTTGGGACGGCTCCGTCCCGGAGCTTTCCCTGCAAAACGTGACCGGCGCATCGCCGGAACCCGCATTCGGCGAAGGCCCGTATTCCTGCCCGATGCGCGGCAACCCCTGACCACAAGGCAACCCATTATGAAGACACAATTCCTAGCCATAGCGGCCGCAATCGCAGCCGGATGCAGCCAAACGACCATCGACGTGGCGACGACGCCCGCGCCGACGCTTCACGATTCCGCGCCCAATGTGGCGCCGACGCCCGCGCCGTCGCAATTCGCCCCGGAGGGCGAGAACGTCACCGAGGCGCATCCGCTCTCGGTGAGCGTCACGCAGAAGGGCGGGCTGTCCTTCCCCGGCGGCGACATCGACATCGCCGCATACCGCCCCGGGTGGACCGGCATACCGATCAAGGTCGATTGGCAAAGCGCCGAAACCGGCGAGCGCTCCTTCGAGATCCGCGAAACCGACGGTACGACGCTCTTTCGCGGCCGCGGCGCGTGGTCCGAAGCCGCCGGCGGGACGCTCGAAGGCGTGATCGAAATCGAATGCCTGGCGGAGACGCCGATGCAGTGCCTCGCCGTCGCCGCCTCCGTTCCCGAGGAGCCTCCGTTCGGCCTGGGTGACGGCTCTTCCGCCGCCTACGACCTCCCGGCGCAGGACGGGCGCCGCATCCACGTGGAATTCCCGGAGCCGGTCGCCTACCACTCGCAGGATTCGCGTCCGTGGGGCGGGCAATGGTCGGTCCGTTTCGGCGAAGCCATCAACCTGCGCACCTTCGCCCCCGGAGACCGCCTCGTATGGAAGATGCGGGTCTCGTCGCCCGACGGCATCGCGCTCGCTTCGTCTAAGCCCGTCTCAGTCGCGCGCGGCGACGAATGGATCCCGCTCGAATACCGCAAGGATCCCGTTCCCGGCAGCGCCCTCGACTTCTCCGGCATGGGCTTCCAGGACGCCCCCGCCGGCAAGTACGGCTGGCTCCGCGCCGTCGGCGGCCAGTTCGAGTTCGAAGGGCTTCCCGGTGTCGCGCAGCGCTTCTACGGGGTCAACCTCTGCTTCTCTGCAAACTACCCCGACCATGAGATGGCGGACCGCATCGTGGACCGCTTCGCGATGTGCGGCTACAACTCGATCCGCGTCCACCACCACGACGGGATGTGGGCGAAAGACGAAAACGGCGCCCGCGACAAACTCGACTATCTGCTGGCGAAGTGCTTCGAGCGCGGCATCTACGTCACGACCGACCTCTACGTGTCGCGCCCCGTCACGTGGCGCGAAATCGGGATCGACCGCGACGGCAACATGGAAAAGCAGCTCTACAAGACGCACATCGGGCTCCACGACGGCGCGTTCTCCAACTGGTGCGACAACGCCCGCGCCTTCCTCGAACACGTGAACCCCTACACCGGCCGCGCCATGAAGGACGAGCCGGGAATCCCGCTGATCTCGCTCGTCAACGAGGGCAAGCTCCACATGGCCTGGGCGCGCGCCGGCAAGGCGAAAGACCCCGTGGTCCGCGCCGCCTGGAAGCGCTTCTGCGACGAACGCGGCGTCCCGCCCGGAGAGTTCGACCCCGAACCGCCGCCCCCCGGCTCGAACGACTACGCCGACCCGCACCACCAGTTCGACGAATGGGTGAACCGGCGCGTCTGGGAGCGCGGCTCCGCCTTCGTGCGCTCGCTCGGCTGCCGCGCGCTGCTCACCAACGACAACAACGGCCGCTGGCACGGCGAAGGCGAGGGCCTCACGCCGCTCTACGACTACGTGGACTCGCATTTCTACGTTGACCACCCAGCCTTCCTTGAGCAGCAGTGGAAACTTCCCTCGCGCTGCTCCAACGCCAACCCCATCCGCAACGAGCTTCCGGCGATTCTGCACCGCGGCTACGCCAAGGATTCCGCAAAGCCCTACGCCATAACCGAATGGAACTTCTCCGGCCCGGGAAGCTACCGCGCGATGGGCGGCATCCTCACGGGCGCGCTCGCCTCCGAGCAGGACTGGGACGGCCTCTGGCGCTTCGCCTACTCGCACAACAGGGACAACTTCGCCGACGGCATCGGCGGCCCCGGCTACTTCGACTGCGTCACCGACCCCCTCATAGCCGCCAGCGACCGCGCGAGCGTGTGCCTGTTTTTGGGCGCGAGGGATGCGCAGGCCCCAGGCAGCGGCCGCCCCGCGCTGGTGCTGGACAAAGACAATGGCACGATGGTGCTCGACACGCCCCAAGTCTGCGGCGGCTTCGCCGAACAGGGCACCATAGACGCTGGCCCGCTCTCCTTCACGATCCGAGGCGGCACCGCCGCCCCGGCAGAAGCGAAAACCGCAGGAAAAGACAGGGAAGAAGAGGCTACGGGCAGCGATGTTTTCGCTTCTGGTGGCGGCGCGGCGCGCCGTCACGTCCCTGCGGCGCGCCGTCACAAAGATGTCCCAGCCACGCTGTGGGTCACGGCCCTCGACGGCAAGCCGGTTCCAGCCTCTTCGCGGCTGCTGCTCGTGCACCTCACCGACGTGCAGGGCGA
>JAFUXX010000194.1 GCA_017476965.1 Kiritimatiellia bacterium
GAGGCGACGACGCTTCCAAGAAGGGCGGCGACACCGTCGTCGACGCGGATTACGAAATGAACTGACAAATCGGGATCCCGCCGCGGCGGGTCGCCGCGGCCGGGACCGGCCACTAACACGAAAAACAACAAGGAAACAGCAAAATGAAAATCCGTCCTCTGGGCGCCCGCGTGCTCGTCGAGCCCGTCGAAGCCAAGGAAGAAGTCAAAGGCGGCATCTACATCCCCGACACCGCCAAGGAAAAGCCGCAGGAGGGCAAAGTCCTCGCCGTCGGCAAGAAGCGCGACGACGACGGCAAGGAAGTCCCGTTCGACGTCCAGGTCGGCGACACGGTCCTCATGCCCAAGTACGGCGGCACCGAGGTCAAGATCGACGACAAGACCTACCAGATCGTCCGCGAGGAAGACCTTCTCGGCGTGATCGGCTGAGGCAATGCGGGAGAGGGCTCCGCCCTCCCCGAACAAGAATCTAGACAAACAGAAAGCACAGGCAAACAAAATGGCTGCTAAGCAACTCAAGTACGACACCGACGCCCGCCAGAGCGTTCTCGCCGGCGTCCAGAAACTCGCCAAGGCCGTCAAGTCCACGCTCGGCCCCGGCGGACGCAACGTCGTGATCGACAAGAAGTTCGGCGCTCCCCAGATCACCAAGGACGGCGTCACCGTCGCCAAGGAGATCGAGCTGCCCGACGCGTTCGAGAACATGGGCGCGCAGATGCTCCGCGAAGTCGCGTCCAAGACCAACGACACCGCCGGCGACGGCACCACCACGGCCGTCCTCCTCGGCGAAGCGATCTACCGCGAAGGCCTCAAGAACGTCACGGCCGGCGCCAACCCGACGATGCTCAAGCGCGGCGTCGACAAGGCGGTCGAGACCGCGGTCGCCGAGCTCGCCAAGCTCTCCAAGAAGGTCAAGGCCGACGACGTCGCCAAGGTCGCGACGATCTCCGCCAACGGCGACACCGAAATCGGCGGCAAGATCGCCGAAGCGATGGACAAGGTCGGCAAGGACGGCACGATCACGGTCGAAGAGTCCAAGACGATGGAGACCACGCTCGACGTCGTCGACGGCATGCAGTTCGACAAGGGCTACCTCTCGCCCTACTTCGTCACCTCGCCCGACACGATGGAAGCGGTCCTCGAGAACGCCTACATCCTCATCCACGAGAAGAAGATCTCCTCGCTGCAGGACCTCCTCCCGGTGCTCCAGGCCGTCGCCAAGACCGGCAAGCCGCTCCTCATCGTCGCCGAAGACGTCGACGGCGAGGCCCTCGCGACGCTCGTCGTGAACAAGCTCCGCGGCACCCTGAACATCTGCGCCGTCAAGGCCCCGGGCTTCGGCGACCGCCGCAAGGCCATGCTCCAGGACATCGCGATCCTCACCGGCGGCACCGTCGTGAGCGACGAAGTCGGCAAGAAGCTCGAGAACGTCAAGCTCGAAGACCTCGGCCAGGCCGCCCGCGTCACGGTCGACAAGGACAACACCACGATCGTCGACGGCGCCGGCAAGAAGGCCGCCATCGCGGCGCGCGTCGCCGAGATCAAGGTCCAGATCGACAACACGACCTCCGACTACGACAAGGAGAAGCTCCAGGAGCGTCTCGCCAAGCTCGCCGGCGGCGTGGCCGTCATCCACGTCGGCGCCGCGACCGAGGTCGAGATGAAGGAGAAGAAGGACCGCATCGACGACGCCCTCCACGCCACCCGCGCGGCGGTCGAGGAAGGCATCGTCCCCGGCGGCGGCGTCGCGCTCCTGCGCACCCGCAAGGCCCTCAAGGACGCCATCGCGGAAGCGGCCGGCGACGAGAAGGTCGGCATGCAGATCGTCTACAACGTCGCCGAGGCTCCCCTCCGCCAGATCGTCGAGAACGCCGGCCGCCAGGAGGCCGCGCTCGTCGTCGCCAAGGTCGAGGACGCCAAGGGCTCGCAGGGCTACGACGCCCGCAACGACGAGTACGTCGACATGCTCGCGGCCGGCATCGTGGACCCCGCCAAGGTCACGCGCCTCGCGCTCCAGAACGCCGCTTCGGTGGCCGGTCTGCTGCTCACTACCGAGTGCATGATCACGGACCTTCCCGAAAAGAAGGAGTGCAACTGCGGCCACGGCGGCGCCGGGGCCGGCGGCATGGACGGCATGATGTAAGCCGCTCCCGGCCGCGCCGCGGGCGCCCCTCGCGGGCTCCCGCGGCCGATCCCGCAC
>JAFUXX010000195.1 GCA_017476965.1 Kiritimatiellia bacterium
GCCGCGGCGACGGACGCGAAAGCGATGGCGAATGCGAGCCTCACGGCGCGGCTGTTCCTTCCCCGCTCGAAAAAACGCAACGGTCGAAACGGAAGCCCTCCGCGCGATCGAAACGCGCTGGGCTCGTGCGGCCCATGATCGCGGCGCCGTGGCGCTTCCAACCCGGCAGCGCGGAATCCGGGACCTGGCGGAAATCGCAGTCTTCGAAAACGAAATCGCGGAACGGGACGTCGGCGCGGCCGGCGACGTTGGGCAGCTCCAGCGCAGTCGCGCGGACGCGGCGGAGAGTCACGCGCCGCACGGCCTCGACGCGCGTCGTGGCGGGGTCGCCTTCGATCTTGGCGTCGAGCGGGTGCGCGTAGATGCCGTCCATCGAAATGTCCTCGAAGAGGATGTCTTCGATGCGCGTCGCTTCGCGGCCGTAGTCGGGATTGTCCGGCATGGGCGGCAGGACGATGTCGATGCCGTTCGTCGTGTCGCGCATGTCGATGCGGCGGAAGGAGCAGTCGCGAATGGCGCCGTCGCAGCACCAGCCGACGCGCACGCCGCTCGCCCAGGAGCGGACGCGGCAATCGCGGGCGCGGACGCGCTCGCAGGGCCTGTTTTCGGAGAGTGAGCGGCTGTTGGCGCGGACGACGAGCGCGTCGTCGCCGCACTCGATGTCGCAACCGGAAATGTCGACGTCGCGCGAGCAGTTCACGTGGATGCCGTCGTTGTTGGGGTAGCGGACGTCGGACCGGATCGTGACGCCGCGGATGGCGACGCGGTCGCAATCGTGAATCCAGAACCCCCAGCCGGCGGGGCCGTTCACGAGAGACACGCCTTCGATGCGGACGTCGCTGCAGCCGGCGAAAAACACGACGCGGGGCAGCGATTCCGCCATGGGACGCTTGCGCTCGAACTCCCAGCCGGTCCAGCCGGGATCGGCCTTGCGGCGCACGTGGGCCTGGCCGTTGCCGTCGATGGCGCCCTCGCCAGTGATCGCGACGTTCGAGCACTCGTCGGCGAAGATGAAAGCGGCGTTGCGGGCGCGCGGGCAGTTTGCGGCGATGACGTGCCGCGCATCGGCGAAATCGGGAAAATCGGCGATGTCGGGCGATGCAAGCAGGCGCGCGCCCTTTTCGAGATGGAGCTCCACGCCCGAGCGCAGGCGCAGCGCGCCGGAAAGCCAGGTGCCGGGGGAGAGGAGGACTCGCGGGCGCGAGGCCGCAAGGGCCTCGCTACAGGACGCTACAACACCCGCTACGCCGGCTATGGGCGCTGGGACGGCAATGGGTGATTGGGCGGCAACGCCTGTGGTTGTAGCAATGCCTGTGGTGCCAGCTGGGGCGGCAATGGGCGATGGGGCGGCAATGCCGGAGGCGCCGGCTGGGGCGCCTGCTTGGCCGGCCGCTGCCGCGGCGGCATCGATGGCGGCCTGGATGGCGGCGGTGTCTTTGGTGAGGCCGTCGGCCTTCGCGCCAAAAGAAAGCGGGGAAAAAACTGCATCCATATCTGCAATTTTAGCCGCCGTCCGGGTGGCAGACAATCGGAGAGTTCGGACGCCGTTTTCTTGCACTTTCAAGCCATTCAGGGCGCAAATTGACAAGACGGAAGACCCACGGGTATCATTCTCGGTGAAGTGAAAAGCGGCTCGTCATCACGGCACGGCAGGCTCGTCGTTGCGATAGTGCCGACGGATTTTTCCGCCGGGCGCGCGGAGCTGCGCGGCATTTACGCCGAGGCGCAGCGCAGGGGCTGGACGCTCGAAACGATCGACCCCACGAACGTCGGCCGGTTGATGGAGCCGTTCCGTTCGCTGCTCGAAAAAGCCGACGGGGTGATTGTGCGTCTCGGCGGCGCGCTCATGGACGGCGTGATCGTTTCGCTCGGGATTCCCGTCGTGGGTATAGACGTTTCCACGGCGCTTTCGCACGATTTGTGGGCCGCGCTCACGGCGGACGAAACCGCGATCGGCGAAGCGGCGGCGCGCGAACTCGCCGCGACCGGCCGCCGGACTCTCGCATTCGTGCCGATTCTCAAGGCGTACTCGTGGACCGACTCCCGCCGCGACGCCTTTCTCCGCAAAGTGCGCGACGCCGGGCTCGACGCCATCGCGTACGAACCTCACACGGTCTGGAACTGGGCCGAAGAGCGCGACCACCTCGCGCGCTGGCTCGCCGAATTGCCGCGTCCGTTCGGCGTGTTCGCGGGCAACGACTTTCTGGCGAAACTGACGCTCGACGCCTGCCGCAGCGCGGGACTCGCCGTGCCGAAAGACGCGGCGATCCTCGGCGCGGACGACGACGAAACGCTGTGTCTTTCGTCCTCCACGGCGCTGTCGAGCGTGCGCATCGATTTCGAGGGCGCGGGGATGCTGGCGGTGTCGACTCTCGAATCGTTTTTCGACAGGAAAACGAAGCCGGCGCGACCGAAGAGAGTACGCTACGGCGTGATCGGAGTCGCGCACCGCGCAAGCACCAACGCCGCATGGTACGCGCCGGACCCGCGTCTCGCGATCGCGTTGGAGTTCATTTCGCTCCACGCGCGGGACCCGCTTGTCGGCGTGCAGGACGTCGCCGACGCGATGGGCGCGAGCCGGCGCCAGGCCGACCGCATCTTCGCCTCGACCGGCAAATCGATCCGCGAGCGGATCGAGGAGACACGGCTGGACCGCGCGATGACGTTCCTGCGCACTTCGACCATGACGCAGCGCGAAATCGCCGCCAAGTGCGGTTTTGCTTCCGAGACTTACCTTTCGCGCATATTCCGGCGCAAGTTCGGGCGTCCGCCCGGCAAGTTCAGGGAATGCCGGCGCCGCCAAGCAGCCCCTTGAGGTAGCCGATGGCGAAGAGGCGGCCGGTCGCGCCGTAGCCGTCGCGCGCGTCGGCGGCGCCCATGGCGGGCACGTGGTCCACGCGGATCGGGGTGCCCTCGGGGAGATTTTCGCGGTAGAGGCGGGCGAGGCGCGGCATGTCGAGCTGGCCGTCGTCGTGGAAGGTCTCGCGGAAGCGCGCCGCGGTGCCGCGCGCGTTGCGGAAGTGGACGAAGAAGATGCGGTCTTTCCAGCGCGGGACGAGCGAATAGACGTCTTCGCCCATCATCGCGAAGGTCGCCTGGCAGAAGGTCGCGCCGAGAGCGGGCGACGGCGCGAGCGCCCATGCGCGTTCGAATGCGGCGGCGCTGCGCAGGATGCGCGCTACCGGCCCGAGGCGTGGCAGCGGCGGATCGTCCGGATGCAGCGCGATCCTGATTCCGTGCTTTTCCGCGGCCGGCACGGCGGCGCGCAGGAAGACGGCCAGATTGTCCCAAAGCGCCTCCTCCGAAATTTCCGGCGTGTCCGCCGGAGCGTGGAACTCGGCCTCGTCGAAGCCGGTCACGAGCGCGCCGCCGCGGTCGGGGAGGTCCTGGCGGGTGCGCGTCCAGCCGATCGCGGCCATGAAATTGGCGCACAGCACCTTGATGCCCATCTCCTCCATGATGGGGAACATCGCGAGCGCCTTTTCGAGGCATTCGTCGCGGCGGGCGTCGCCGAGCTTGATGTGGTCGTGCAGCGCGTTGGGCAGCGGCTCGACGACGAGCGACGAAATGCCCGCCGCGCGGAAACGCTCAACGACCACGCGCCAGTGCGCACGGTTCGTCGGGTCGAAATCGGGCGTTTCGGGCAGGCGGATAGTGCCGTGCGTGACGCCGCACTGCAGGGCGTAGTCCCACGTGAGGTCGCGGTGGGAGCGGAAATAGTCGGTGATGATCATGGCTCTGACCTCATGGCGCGGAGTTCGTAGGCGTCGAGGGTGATGTCTGTCGGGAGGGGGTCGCCGGAAAGGGCGAGCGCGGCGGGATCGACATCCGCAAGGAGCCGCATCCCGGCGGGAACGCCGCTGGCGCCGAACGGCGGGAGAATCGCCGGGTTGGGCGGCGGCGGAGCGACAGGGTCGCGCCACGGCTCGCTCCAGACCCAGTCGGCGATGTTCCACGGCGGCGGAACCGGGGCGGGCTTGGTCGGATCGCGGCGAAGAACGGCGGCGACGGGCGTCATGCTGTCGCCGAACTTCGCCGGCGGCTCCGCCGCGACTTCGGGCGGCTCGGATGACAGGATTCCATGGTCGCCGAACTCGACGGAGTCGATGAAGATCCGCCCGCCGCCCGGCGCGGTGAACTCAAGATCGAGAAAAAGGTCCATCGCGTCGTCCGGCACTGGGCAGGCGCTCTCGATGCGGACGCCATCGCGTCCGATTTCGACGACGGACGGGAAGAGCCGCCCCTTAGACTGCCAGATTGCGCCGTCGCCCCGCTTGAAGCCAGGCATGGAGGCGAATTTGGCCGGTTCGTCGTCCGATTCGCCCCGGAGCGCCGCGACAAAGGCGATGTCGCGTCCCGCGAACCGCGCGGGATCGGGCACCGGGAAGCGCATCCGCACGGCTTCCGCGCCGCTGGCGAACGCCTCGCGCAAATCGACTACCCAAGCGCCGCCATCCTCCGCGACATTGACTGATTCGACGATTCCGGGGCGATCCGGAATGGCGGTGACCGTTGGAGGCTGCGGCGATTCCGCTGCGCAGAGGCAGGCGAGAAAAGCGGCGGACAGGACAGGGAAAAGCCGGTTCATGATGCGGAAGGGATAATGAAAAGACGCTTCGCGTTGGCAAGAAAGGCCGTCCAGTCCTCGCGCGAAATCGAATGGGGGCCGTGCTTGCAGTGCCACGATACATCGCCGTGAAAAGGCTGCCGCGAATGCAAGGCTGCGGGCGGAGGAAGACGGTCCGCGCCGAAGAGGCGGTAGACCGGCGCGACGGCCTGGGCGGCGGGAAGCGCGCCTCCGGGGAGGTCGCTCTCGTTGATTCGATCGGCGCGGACCGAGCCGCAGAGGGCGGCGATGCACAGCGCGACCATCGCGCTACGCCCGAGGCCGATACGGTGGGGGGGTATGTATTCTTCTCATGGATTACTCCTTTGTGTCGGGGTTGTATGGGATGAAATCGATCACGGAGCGCTCCGCGAGGAGGCATGGCGCGTCGTAAACCGGTACGTCGAGGTAGCGGATGCACGAGTCGCACTTGACGACGCGCTCCTTCGGGAATTCGTAAACTCGGCCGGAGAGGATATCGACCCAGACAGGATCGTTCAGCGGTTCGCCGGTGTAGTCCTCGAAGACCGCCGGGCGCGTCTCGAACGAGTCGCCGGGGCGCTCGAAAGGCAGTATGCGCTCGTCGGGAAGAGGCGCGTGAATCCCCCTGCCTTTGTCCGCGAACTCCGGCGAGACGAAGTCGCTGCCATGCGCCCAGAAGGCGAAGATGCGGCGACGCTTGGCACCTTCGCCGGATGTTGACGCAAATGCGTAAGCCGAGAGCGAGAGATCGACCGAGCGAATGGATGTGGGCTGGAGAAGCGGGGCGGTGTCCTGCGCCTCGCCGGAAACGGCGAGGTCTCCTCCGCCGAAGACGCTCGCAAGGTTTTGCACGGCGTAGTAGGCGCGCTTCACGGCGATCACGCGGTGGTCCTCGTCGGCGCGGAGCAGGCCCTTGCGGTTGATTTCGCGGCCGATGTGGTTGAAGTCGCAGATCGTGAAGATCGAAGACTCTACGCCGTGCCCGATGTCGCCGATCATGCGCCGCAGGTTCCACTTGGCCTGCGAGACTTCGCTCCACGCCTTGCGCTTGAGCGCGAAGAAGGAGGTCATCTCGCTCGGCGCGCCGTTTTCGCCCTGGCGCAGCCTTGCGTGCGGCGCGAGGCGCGCCACCACTTCCTTCTGCGCCTCGACGTTCTCGTAGGACGCTTCCGGCGCCTCCTGGTAACCGTGGTAGATGAACCAGTCGAAGAGCGAGACATCCGCGCCGAGAGCGCGGATGCACTCTTCGAGGAATTCGGGGCGGTTCCGCGCGAGCGAAAGGCCGGCGATGCTGGCTCCGGGAATGTTTTTCTTCACGATCCGCGCGGTGCGGACGTTGAAGGCGGCGATCTGCTCCGGAGTCTTGGGCGCGGAGCCGTCGGAGGGCGAGATGTCCGGCTCGTTCCACATGAACCAATCGCGCACACGGCCCGCGAAGTGGCGCGAAAAGGCATCGGCCCAGGCGTCCCACGCGGCAAGGCCCTCGTCGGAAGTCGGGAAGCCTGCGCCGAGGTCGAATCCGCCGCCGCCGGGGTAGATCGGATTGCCGTAGCCGGTTTCGAGAATCGGCGAAAGGCCGAGCGAAAGGGCGTCGTCGACGATGTGGTCGAGCCACGCAAAGTCGTACACGCCGCGGACGCGCTCCGTCTTTGCCCAGCCGCCTTGCAGGCGGATCGAGCGGAGCCCGAGGGGGGCGAGATAGTCGCGGTATTGATCCCAGTCGGCGAAGTCGCGGTCGAGAGTCTCGCAGCCGAGGGTCCAGAGACCGCACGGCCTGAAGGGCCGTGCGGGCAGGTTGGGGGCGGGCCGTGCGGGCAGGTTGGGGGCGGGCTGCGCGGGCAGGTTGGGGGCTAGCGGCGCGGGCTGGCGGATCGTGCCGATGCGGCGCAGGCCGGGATCGATCGTGGTGAAAACGCGGTCTGGCGACGTGGAAATGCGCGGCGGGTTGTTCATCTTTCAAAAGCTTCGGTACGCGCCGATTATTCGGGGTTGTTCCGCATTTGTCACCTCGGCAAGCCGTGCGGTGCGGGACGGGAATACGATGGAGAAGCGCTTTGGCATGCGGCTAGACTCCGGCGGAGGAAAGGAAACCGCCGTCGACCGGGATGGTGATGCCGGTCACGAAGGCGGCGCGGGTGTCGTCTAGCAGCCATTCGACGCAACCGAGGAGGTCTTCGGCCTCGCCGAAGCGGCCCATCGGCGTGTGGGCCATCACCTGCTCGCCGCGCGGGGAGAGGCCGCCGTCGGGGGTGCAGAGGTACTTGCGCGAGCGCTCGTTTACCATGAAGCCCGGGGCCACGGCATTCACGCGCACGTGCGCCGGGGCCATGTACTGCGCGAAAAACTGCGTCCAGTTTGCGATCGCCGCCTTCGCCATCGCGTAGGGCGCGACGCGCGTGAGCGGGCGGTAGGTGTTCATGGAGGCGAAGTTGAGAATCGCGCCGCCGCCGGCCCGCGCCATCTGGAGACCGAAGATGCGCGAAGGAATCACCGTGCCAAGCGTGTTGATCTCCAGCACGCGGCGGAATGCGGCCATGTCGATATCCCAGAAACCGCGGGCTGCGGCTGGAGCCGCAGCCCGCGGCCCAGATGGCGCGGGCTGCGCCCGCGGCCCCGATGAATCGGGGCCGCGGCTACACGGGGCGCTGGCAGAGGCACCGCTTGGCGCGAGATCGGCGGGGGTGAAGCGAAGGCGGGTGGGTATGGCGGCGGGGTCGTTGCCGCCGGCGCCGTTTACGAGAAAGCGGCAGGGGCCCCACTTTGCGAGCACGCGGTCGGCGATGGCCTGCATCGCCGCCTCGTCGGTCACGTCGCCGGGCTCGATCAGGAAAGAGCCAGATACCGCCACGCCAGGGTTTTGCGCCGCGCCGGAAACGGCGAGGTTGCTTGCCACTTTTTCGAGCTTTTCGCGGGTGCGGCCGATTAGCACCACTTTGCAGCCGAGCGAGGCGAGGTGCTTGGCGATGGCGGAGCAGAGCATGCCGCCTGCGCCGGTGACTACGGCGACTTGGTTTTGGAATGCAGGGGCCATGTTTTTTTCGATTGCGGTCGGGGGCGGTCGGTGGCTATCGATTGCCGGCGAAGATGCGGCGGGCGTTGCGGTAGCAGACTGCCTCGGCGAGGGGGCGGAGGAGCGCGGGGTCGTCGGGGAAGTCGCCGGAAGCGACTTTTCCGGCGATCCACTTGCAGAGGGTGCGGCGGAACCAGTCGTGGCGAGCGAGCGAAAGCAGCGAGCGGGAATCGGTGGTCATGCCGACGAAGGTCGAAAGCACCCCGTATGCCGCTGTCTTTTCCAGCACGTCGCGCACGCCGTGCGCGTGGTCGCACCACCACCACGCCGGGCCAAGCTGCACGTGGCCCGGCGAGACCTCGCGCGTGAACGATCCGGAAAGCACGGCAAGCTGCGCGTGGGCCTCCGGATTGAGCGTGAGAAGGATGGTGCGCGGCAAAGCATCGGCGCGCTCCAAAGCATCGAGAAAGGCGGCGACATGCGCCGGATCGACCGGCGCGCGCATGCCGGCGAAGCCGCCCGCAGGGCCGGCGATGGCGCGCAGGCGCGAAGAAGTGGCGCGCAAAGCGCCGAGATGCAGGAGCATGGTCCAGCCATGCGAGGCGGCAAAGGCTGCGATGCGGGAGAGACCCGGAGAGAGACCCGGCGCTTTCGCGCCGGGCGCAGAACAAAGCGCGAGGGTATCATCTACCGAGATGTCTACCACGCGGCAGCCGGCGGCAGCGAAGCGCTCGAGGGTCTCCTCGGAGACTGTGTCGCCGGCGTTGAGGCGCAGAGACGGCAAGATGTGTGGAGCGCCATCTGCAAAATTGTCCAAAAACTCCAATTGCTCACAATTGTTCACAAACCCAAATTTTCCGTCGCAAACCGCTGTTTCATTTTCATTTGCGCTTGTGGACATTCGGGGTTTGTGGACATTTATGGATAATTTGTCTTTGGCAACGCACGGGCTGAGGATTTCGGCGTTGGCGGCGCGGAGGATTCGGGAGGGAGTCCAAGCCGCGAGCGACACGTTGGCGCCTTGGCCGCGAAGGTACGGCCAGGGGTTGATCCGGACGAGCGACAGCTCGGCCTTGGCCCAATCGAAGAGCGGATTGCCGACAAGCTTCGGCAGCGTGTTCTGCCAAGCCGCCCATTTTTCGGACTCGGGCGCGTCGCCCGTGACGAGCCTCTCCGGCACGCCGCAGATGCGCATGGCGCGGTGCTTGTACGGATCAGGCGCGACCCAGACCGAATACAGCGACCCCAGCGGCGCGTCCGCCGCCAGAGCCGCCATGTCCAGGTGGTTGTGCCAGTCGATCACCGGAAGATCGCCGACAAAAGAAAACAGGTCGTTTGCCGCCATGGCTGGATGCCTGCGTGGCATTGCAAAATGGACTGGCGCGCCGCATGCCTTACCGGACGACCAGGACGAATGCCGACGGGGCGTTTTGGACGACCGCCACGGCGGATTCGGCGTAGCCGCGGACCGCGTAAAGCGCGAGGCATGAGTAGTTGCGCACCGAGCTGGCGCGGTTTTCCCACTCGACTTCGAGCTCGGGACCGGTCGCCCCTTCGACAGGTTTGCCGTCGAGGAGCCACAGGCAACCGATCGCGCCGGGGGCGTAGGCGGAGAGCGTCAGCGTCCCGTTTACGGGAATCGTGCCGCCTTCCGGATCCTTCTCGAAGACGAGCCCCCGTCCGCCCGTGCCGCCGCCGTGGACGCGGAACTGCGCCGTCTCGGAAGCGTTGACGTTGCCGCGGAAGTCGCCGGTGAGCGGATCGTAGAGGCCCGCTTCTCCATCGCGCATCGCCGGAGCGAAGTCGCGCACGAGGGCGTAGCTTTCGTCAGGCTGCTTCTCGTAGATCTTGAGGCCGTACACGCGCAGGGGCTGCGGGTCCTGCACACCGGTGCCGTCGTCCGTGCGCCGGCCGAAAATGACTATCGACGCGCCGGAGACAAACGACGCCGGAAACGCCGGGGAGAGCGTCGCGACGCCGGTTCCGTTCTGGGAGAGCGCCGCCGACCTCGCCGGGACGTCGACCGTGAACTGCTGCCGGTAGTAGGTGAGCGGTTTGGACGTGTTGTCGAACTTGTTGGCGGACCCGTCCCAGTAGCGGAGCTTCTGGACGCCGTCCTGCTTGTAGATGCCCAACGACGGCGCGGAGGTGCCGCTGCGGGCGTCGAGCGCGAAATACGTGTCGCGGTCGGACGCCGACGCTGCGGTGTTGGTGGTCACGTAGGCGTAGTCGATCACGATGCGCGAGGCGGAGGAGAACTTGCAGCCCGTGTCGAGGACCGGCCCGGCCTCGGCCGCTTCGAGATACGCGTCGGCGGAAGCGGCGGCGCCGATTCCGCCTTCCGTCGCGCATTCCACATCGCCGCCCACGGTCAGGCGGTAGGCGGATTTCGGCGTGTAGAACTTGGAGTTTTGGGCGTCCCAGAGGCCGGCGACGCCGTCCACGACGCGCGGGGAGAAGTCGCGGACGAGCGTTCCGTCGTCCCATATCTTCATGCCGTAGACCTTGACGTCCGCGGCGTTGGAAAATCCGGACGCTGCGTTTCCGCCGAAAACCACGAGCGATTTCGCGGCCGACTCGTTGGCGGACGGCTTCTGCGAAAGAGTCCCCTCGAAGTGGACGGAGCCGGACGGCGTTTTGAGGACGGCGGAATTGCCCGGCCCGTCGAGAACGAGGATGCGGCGGCGGCCGTCGGCCTTCACCTGCGTCGTCGCCCCGTTGTTGTTTTTCGAGCGCACGGTGTAGGCGATCTCGCCGGCGGCAGTCACGTACATGCCCCAGCACAGGCCGGACGTCGCGATGACGCCGAACGGGCGCGGGCCGGAGTTCGTGGAGCAGAGGGCGAAATCGAACTCCACCTTCGTGTTGCAGTCGGGCGTGAATTCCGTGTCGACGTAAACCGGCCGCGCGGAGGACCCGAGCGCGAAGGCGGCGTCCGTCCCGAAGCCGAAGGCGTTGCCTCCGGCGCGGACGTTTTCGTGGACGACGCCGTTCACGCGGTCGAGGAGTCCGGTCGCCGCGCCGTATGCGTACGGGACGAAATCGCGGACGAGCTCGCCGCCGTCGTAGATCTGCATCGAGTAGATTTTGCCGACGAAGCGGCTGTCGTAGTCGTCGGCGACGTGGCGCGCGAAAACGGCGAGCGAAATGTCGTTGGTTGCGGTGCGCAGCTGGGAGGAGAGGTCGACGGAAACCGTCTTGCCCGCGCCGGAAAGCGTGGCGGCGCCGGACTCGCAGTCCAGCGTCGCCGTGTAGCGCGACTTGGTGAGCGGTGCGGCGGAGCCGAAGTTCTTGTACACCGACGCGTTGGCGGCGTCGCCCATGCCGATCGAAATGTTCCTGCCGGCCTGGAAGTAGAGCCCGAGGGAGAACGGGAAATTGCCAGAAACGGAGCCGAACACGTAGCGCGTGTTGTTCGTGTCGGCGCACTCGAAATCGACTACCACCTTGGTTTTGCCGCTTGCGCGGTACCCGGTGTCGATCGCCTGGGTGCCGTCCGATTCGAGGTAGGTGTCGGCCATCGCGGGGATCGTGACGGTCGCGGCCTCCGCGCCAAGGGCGCAGTCCGCGACCGTTCCAAGCAGGCACAAAGCCGCGAGACGGAATGCTTGGGCGCTTTTGCGAGAGATCGGAACATTCATTTCGGTTCTCCTGTCAGTTGTTGCGTTGTGACGCCGCCGTGGGCGAATCCACCGGCCGGACCGTCGAAATCTTCCGTGAAAGGCGACAATCCCGCCGATCGGTTTCAATTATAGGAACACCACCCGCCGCCTTTCCATTTGATTTTATTGCAATTTCTTCAAGAAAAATTGGAAAAACATCTCACGGACTTTTCAGTATAATTGCCGCACCGGGTGACAAACAATGAAAAACGTCCTGCTGCAGCTTGGATACTCCTCGCACAGGAAGCTCGAAGCCATTGCCGAGTTCGCAAAGGCCCATGGCTGGGCGATTGCTTTCGAGGACAGCTCAGTGCTGCCTCTAGGCTGGCGCGGCGACGGTGTGCTGATGAACCTGCGCGCTCGGAGGCCGCAACTTGCCGATTTCGCGCAAAAACTCGCCGCGCGCGGCATTCCCGTGGTCGATCTTTCGATAAGCCGACCCGAGCTGCCGTTCCCGCGCGTCGTCGGCGACCACCGCGCGATCGGCGTCCTCGCCGCGGAGCATCTTGCGGAGCGCCATTTCCGGCACGCCGCCTTTTTCGCGAAGGACTGGACCAACGTCGAACGGCTGCGCCTTGAAGGTTTCTCGGAAAACTGGCCGGGAGAAAAGCCGCTTGCGCTCGTCTGGCGCAACGAATGCGGCGCCGGAGAATACGACGACTGGCCCGCGCTCGACGCCTGGCTCGCGGAAAAACTGCGCGCCGCGCCGAAACCGCTGGCTCTCTTCGCGTTCAACGACAGCCAGGCGGCCCGCGTACTGAACGTGGCGCTTTCCGCGGGGATATCGGTTCCAGAAGAGCTGGCGATACTCGGAGTGGACGACGAATCGATCATCGTCGAAAACCAGTCGATTCCGCTCTCGTCGGTGCGGCACGACCTGCGCCGGCTCGGCCGCGAAAGCGCGGCCCTGCTCGACCGCCTGATGAACGGCGGCACCGCGCCGGCGGAGCCGATCCTGATCCCGCCCGCCGGAGTCTCTATCCGGCGCTCGACCGACATCGTCGCCGCGCCGACGAAGGAACTGCGCAAGGCCCTGGCGCTCGTCGCGCAGCACATTGCGGACGACTACGGAACGAAAGAACTCGCCATGGACATGGGAGTGTCGCGGGCGACGCTGTGCAGGATGTTCTCGAAGGGAATCGGCACCACGCCGTCGCGCGAATTGCTGCGGCAGCGCCTAGGACGCGCCAAGGCGATGCTCGGGCAGGGCGACGCGCCGATCAAGGCGATTGCGGCAGAATGCGGCTTCTGGGACAGCGCCCACCTCACGAACGCCTTCCGCATGGCGACGGGCACGACCCCGAAGGAGTACCGCCTGCGTGCGCAGGCCGCTGGCGGCGGCGCAATCGCAGTATCTCAACCAGTCAAATCCTGACCGCAGCGCCGGACGCGGATTGCACACAATATGCCCGCCATGGCACGGAAACCGCTCCTGACGACAATCAGACGGAGCGGCCGAAAAAGCGCTTGGCGTCGGATACGAGCGCGTCCGGATCGGAGTAACGCACCACTTCGGCGGGAAGATCGCGCCGGAGGACGGCTCCGTAACCCTTCGAAAACAGGCGGCCGTCGGCGATGACGACGATTCCGGTGTCGGTCTTGTTGCGTATGAGGCGCCCGAACCCCTGGCGCAGTTTGATCGAAGCCGAAGGCAGGGAGAAGTCGCGGAAAGAGCTGCCGCCGTTCGCGGCGACGCGGTCGCACCGCGCTTCGACGAGCGGATCGCCCGGCGACGGGAACGGTATCTTGGCTATGATCAGGCAGCGGAGGGCGTCGCCGACGAGGTCGACGCCTTCCCAGAACGAATCGGTCCCGAAAAGCACCGACGGGCTCGAAACGTCGCGGAAACGCGCCGTGAGCTCCTCTCGGGACGGACCGGACCCTTGGACGAGAAGGGCGATGCCCGCGGAATCCAGCACCGGCTTGACGCGCGCCGCGACGGCGCACATCGACCGGTAGCTTGTGAAGAGGACCATCGTGCCGCCGCGCGCGGCGACGGCCAACCGTGCGGCGAGATCTCCGAACGCCGCCGAAAACGGCGAGTCCGGTGAGTCGCCTCCTCCGTCGGGGCCGAAAACCTCCGGCACGAACGACGGAACCGCGGCCAGGCACTGGCGGGCGTAGTCGAAAGGCGAACCGAGTTTCAATTCCGAAATCCGCCCGGGGTCGTCGTTGGCGACCAGATCCATTCCGAGACGTTTCGACAGGAATTCCGTTTTGCCGCAGGCGCTCATGGTGGCGCTGCAAAGAATCACGCTGTCGCGCTTCGCGAACAGCCAATCGGCGAGAAACTTCGAAATTTCGACGGGCGCTGCCCGTATCCCCGCTTCCGGCATCTTTCGTCCGGCCGAAAACTCCGGGAACGCCCAGTAAGCCCAGTCTTCGTCGGAAGCGGACGAGAGAAACTCGACGTCGGACACAGTTTCTATCAGCGATCCCTCGGACGTTTCGAGCCGTCTGGCGATGTCGGCGAGAACGGACGCCGCGCCGCCTTGGCCGCGGCCGGCATCATCGCCGCCTTGCCGCCCGCCGTCCGCTCCGGCGGCCAAAACCGCGGGAGAAAGCTCAAGAAGAACCCCGTCTTCCGATTTTCCGCCGGCATTTCCGGCCCCCGCACGGGACTGTTCCACGTGGAACACTGGCGAGCCGGAACGTGCCGCCCCAGTGCCGGAAGGTGCCGCCGCGGATTGTTCCACGTGGAACATGGCGGAGTCGGAGAGTGGCGCCGCCGCCGTGCCGGAGGGTGTCGCAGCGGGGGATTGTTCCACGTGGAACACTGCGGGGCTGGAAAGTGCCGCGGCGGTGCCAGAAGGTGCAGCAGCCGCGAATTGTTCCACGTGGAACACTGGCGAGCCGGATGATGCCGCAGCTTTGCCGGAGCGTGCCGCCGCTGTGCCAGATGGCACTGCGGCTGGGGATTGTTCCACGTGGAACTGTGATTCCTTGCGGTAGCGCGGCGCGGGGACGGGGACGCCCTGGGAATCGACTCTCGGCGAAAAGACCTTGTGGAGGAGCGATACTGCCGTGGAAAGGGCGTACAAGGCGTCCTGGAAGCGGGCCAAAGCCGGCTCGCATTCACGCCACGCGGGGCTTTCGAGGGTCGTCGGACGCAGCCTTTTGGCGCGTTCGTCGCCGCGGACGAGACCTCCGAGGGCGCGGAACCAGGCGGCTCCGGAGCGGGAAACGGACTCGACGGACTTTCGGGCCGAGGCGACGATTTCCAGCAGTGCCTCGCGGGCTTCCGGGGTGGACATGACCGGGCCGGAGAGCAGGAATCTCTCGATGTCGGGCAAAAGTCCGGTCCCGAGGGTTTTGCCGCCGCGCTTTCCGGCCGCGTACAGCCGCGAGAGCGTCCTCTTGAGCGAGCGCGGACCGATCTCGCGCTCGAAATGGGCGGTCGCGGCCTCTTCGAGGTTGTGGGCCTCGTCGAAAACGACTTGGGCGGCCTTCGGCAGAGCGAGCGGTTTGTCGTCCGGCTCCGAGAAAAACACGGCGTGGTTCGTGACCACGACGTCGGCGGACAGGGCGGCGTCGCGAGCGTGCTGGACGAAGCACCGCGACCAGTACGGGCATTTGCGGCCGCGGCAGTCGTCGGCGTTGGAGGCGATCCTGTCGGAGAAGCGGAAGAACCGCGAAGCGTCGGGCGGACGAGGTCCGGGATCGAACTCCGAAAGGTCGCCTTCGGCCGTGAAAAACGCCCATGCGACAGCCCTCGCGAGAGCGGGAAGTTCGCCGCGGACGAGCTCTGCCTCGCGCTTTTCGACAAGCTGCTGCAGGCGCGAGAGGCACAGGTAGTTTCCGCGTCCCTTGACGAGCGCGAATTTCACCGGAGCCCGCAGGAGCTTCGCCACGACGGGCAAATCCTTGCGGAAAAGCTGCTCCTGGAGGTTCTTGGTATTGGTGCTCACCACGACCGGAATGCGGTTGGCGACGCTCCACATGACGGCCGGCACCAAGTACGCGAACGTCTTGCCGACGCCGGTACCGGCCTCTATCACGGCGTGGCGGCAGCCGTCGAACGCCTCCGTTACGGCGACGGCCATCCGCGTCTGCTCGGGTCGGCTCTCGTAGCCATCGATCGCCTCGGAAAAGCGTCCGCCGGGCTCGAACCACGATGCGACGTCCTGCGGGGAGACGCTCGTGTAGAGGGCGGGGTTCGGGGGATCGCGGCGGCGGACCTCCTGGCGGAACTGGGGAAGGCCGGAAAAAAGCATCCTGGCGCCGTCCGGCGACTCGGCGCTCAGGACGAAACCCGCGCGCGCGGAAATGCGGCGGGAGGCCTCGCGCGCGGCGGGGTCTTCCGCTCCCGAAAGTATTTCGGAAACGACCGAAAGCGCGTCCCGAGGCAGACCCGCGCACAGCGCGTCCCATTCCGCGCCGCCGGACACGGCCTACCTCCCGAACGCCGGGAAACCGATGCCGCCGCCTTGCGCGGCAAAACCGGGCGCAAACGGATTGGCGGCGGGGAAAGCGCCGAAGGCGGACCCCGCCGCGGCCGGGAAACCGCCCGGGGCGGCGCGCCCTGCGAGCGCCGCCGCGTATTCGCCGGC
>JAFUXX010000196.1 GCA_017476965.1 Kiritimatiellia bacterium
CGACCTCGGCAACGTCGCCGCGTACGTCTCTTCTTCCGGCGCAATCGCGGCAGCCTACGCCTACGATGCCTTCGGCCGCCTCCTCGCCGCCTCAGGCCCCCTCGCCGACGCGTTCCCGCACCGCTTCGCCACCAAACCCCGCGACCCCGAAACCGGCCTCGACTACTACGGCTACCGCTTCTACTCCCCCGATCTCTGCCGCTGGCTCAACCGGGATCCGATCGGAGAGCGCGGGGGTTCTCTTTTGTTTTCCATGGTGCATAACAATCTTTTCGACAACTTCGACTTTCTCGGACTGGAGCAGTTGCCGGACAGACTGTTGTTCAACAGGGATGTCGTGGATGCAATCGAAACATTCGCCAGTAACGCCGAAAACATCTGGAATTTGGAAAATCTCATGAGATGGGAACTTGCGGACGCGACTACAAATGTGGTTGCCGAAGCAAATCCAGATTGCGAGGGAGGCTTTTGTTACACAGCGGAAGTGGTATTGACCTTTGTTGACAAAACAACACCGCCAGATTTCGTACTCTGTTCTTGGTACTATTACAACTCGAGTTCGGACAAGGCGAAAGCATTGTGGGATTCAGCCTACAAACTCATAAAAGAGCACGAACTCAAGCATGTAAATATCTTGAATGAATGGCGGGAAAAGTTGAACGCTGAATTTTCCGGTTCATCGCGGCTTTGCGACAGGGACGCGGCGATTTTCCTCGCCGAATCGAAAGCCTGGGACAAGAGTAACGAATATTACAGGCAAATCGTCACCGGGTGGTTCAATGCAAACATGGAAATGCAAGAGACGGACGAGAAGTTTGGATCGCACGTCGAACTGTCAAATCTGATTCGGGAATACAAGGAGGGCCTTGGACAATGATCTGGCGTTTTGCGAAAAGACCGGGATTCTTTCCATGTGCGGTTGCCATGTTGGCGTCAATCGAAATCTGCCGCGCGCATGTTCGGAGCGACCTGGAAAAAGACCTCGAGGTGGCGGCCGCGATGTGTCCCGTTCCATCTGCGCTACGGCTTGGCGACATGGCCGTGGAGCTGAAAATCGCGGACGAAAATTCGTTCTTCCCGGTTGCCGCACTGGCGTCCATGAAACGGAAACGCGACATGGCCGTCCTCGATGCCGCGACGGGGCGCTCTTCCGATTGGGTGGTAGGCGGTTTTGCCGAACGCATTGCCGGGCTTCGAAACGCGCAGCAGAAAGAACTATCGAGGATTTCCGAGTCCATGCTTCGTCTTGTCGATTTGTATGCCCAGGAGACGGCCGCCTTCGCCGCCGGATTTTCTTCAGGCCTCGACGTGGGCAACCCGGGTTCCGAACGGGAAAGGGAGCTGGAAACGGTTTGGAAGCGGTCTTTTTCATCCTCGGATTTGTTTGAAAATTCCGGTTTTGAATTCCATGTGCCTTATCCGGCGTTTTCATTCGGGTTCTTTTCCGGGAAGGAGCCTTTGCATTCCGAAGAAGGAGAGGCCGACCGCCGATCGTCTTTTACCATGTTGATTCCCGGTCGTCTTGCGCATTCGCACGGCATTCCAAGAACCTCCGCCGCCCAAGAACCGGGGGAGGCGTTGCGGAACGCGTTTTTCTCCGACTCCCAGGGGGCATGGTGTCCCGATCTTGAAATATTGGAAAAAGGGGCGTTTCTGATCGCCTCCATTTTCCGCGACCACCGGAAGTTGCTTCAAAAAACGGGAGCCGAGGCGGCGTCAAGTCGCATGGGTCAGGCATGCGACGTTCCGTATGGTGCGTATCTGGTCTGCCCTGTCCCTTTTGTTGTTTCCGACGATGCGCTTCCTCCCGATTTGTGTCAAAGCACGCGGTGGATCGCATACAAACATTATCTCCGCGGCGAGTTTTCCTTTTCCGTCTATCTGAATGCCGAGACGTTCAGCGTGCTTCTTTCCTTGGAACCGGAATGTCGGGCGGATGCCACGAAAAAAGACAAATATCCAATGCTCACGGACTCTGAAATCGAGATACAGACAGGGTTTGTCCAAAAGTTTGGCGCCAATTCCAATTTTGCGGAAATGGGAGCGGCGGAACAAAACGTCCTTTCCGGAACGTTGACCATGGACGAAGAATGGAACAAGGGAAAATGACATGAACAAGACAATTGTCCGAACGGCATTCTTCGCTTCCGCGATTTTTTGCCTGACCGGCTGCAAATCGTCCGCAATCCAAGAACGGTGTTCCGGCGAAAGCGCGGATGCTCCCGGAAACCACGGCTTCCGGATTCGGATGTCGAATCGTCACGAAGTCGAAACCCTCACCGTTTATTCGCCGCGAAACGTGGATGACGAACCGGATTGCACTTCAAAACATTGTCCGTATTTTCACGATGAAACAAGCCGGCTTGTCAGGATATCGGGGAAAGACGGAGCGATGAGCGCCGAGTTTGTCATCGCCCGGGACGGGCGTTTGGAATCCGTATGGGTTCAAAACGCGACTGCGCGCGAATCGTTTTACATCATTTCAGTTCCTGAAACCGACTCTTGGATTGTGGAAATCAAAGAGGGGAACCCGCCGTCCTATTTCATGGCTTCTTTCGATCCAAAAGACAAAGCCAAGATGTTCGACCCAAGTGTCATTGAATTCTTTTTCACGGAATTGGAAAAAAATCCCTCTCTCTCGTCAATCCATGATTTTCGCTCCTATGATTTTGAAAATTGAACAACGGCGCGCCCGTTTCGTCCAATGGCCGCATTTGCTCTTCATTGCGTTCCTTGCCGGCTGCGGCTCCGGCGGAGAGGAGTCCCATCGGGAGAACCAAACGACTCCACGCGATGCCGCCACGGGGGATTCCTCCGGTTCCGCCTGTTTCCGGCTGGCAGTTTCTTCTTCCGACGTCGCGCGGCTGCGGGAGACGCTGCGGCGGGACGAGGCGGCGCTGGGCATGGAGGGGAAGCCGCGCGATCTCGCGGCGGAGAAGAACGACGCGGCGAACCGGCTCTTTTCCCTTCCGCGCCTTCCCGCGGGCGTCGTGGACGATCTGGCGGAAATGGCCGCCGACGAATCCCGCGATCCGGTCTGGCGCGACTACTGCCTGCAATTCCTCGGCGAAGCGGTGCGCCGCCACGTCGAAGGCGTTCCCGGCAGAGGCGGTGCCGTCCCGTTCGTTTCCGCCGAAGACGCCGCGACCGCGCTCGCCGCGCTGGAACGGGCGCTTGCTTCCCGCGAATCGACGTTGGCCGGGACGGCGCTCCGCGCGCTTCAGCTGGCCGGTGCCGAAGGCGTCCCCGACCGCG
>JAFUXX010000197.1 GCA_017476965.1 Kiritimatiellia bacterium
CGCGCTCGACGGCGCCGCGCCGGACGGCGCGCCGCTGCGGCCGCTCGTGAAGGCGCGCGACGTCGAGCGCCTGCTCGGCGTGAAGCGCTCCATGGTTTTCAATCTCCGCAAGAGCGGAGTTCTCGTGGCGGTGCGCGCGCCCGGCGCGTCCCGCACCGCCGGATACACGCGCGACAGCGTGGAAGCGTATCTCAAGGGCATGGCGTCGTAGCGCCACTCCCGCACCGACAAACGACAAATCCGATGAAAACAGAAAACACGAACGAAAGCGCCGTCGGGCACGTCTTCGCGATCGACCCGGCCAGAATCCGCCGGTCGCCGTTTCAGGTCCGGCGCGCGGAAGCGCCGGACGCCGATCTCGCGGCGAACATCGCCGCGCACGGTCTCGTCCATCCCGTCACCGTCCGTCCGCTCGGCGACTCCGGCGACTACGAACTCATAGCCGGGCACCGGCGCTTCGCCGCATACTGCCAGGCGTTCCCGGGAGCGGCGATCCCGGCGACGGTCCTCGACGTGGACGACCGCGCCGCCGAGGACATGCTCGTTTCCGAAAACTTCATGCGGCTCGATCTCTCGGTCGTCGAGAAGGCCGTCTCGATCAAGCAGCTCAAAGACCACGGCCGGAGCGTCGCGGAAGTGGCCGCGCTTGTCCGCATGAGCGAGCGCACGGTGTTCCGGTTCCTCGCGATCGGCAATCTAGCGCGCCCGTGGCAGGAGTTTTTGCACGCGTGGGATGCGACCTACGCCGAAACGCTCCGCATCGCACGGCTTCCGCCCGCCGTCCAGCGCGACGCCTGGACGGCGCTTCTCGAATACCTCGCCGACATGTGCGATTATGGCGCTCCGAAGGGCAACAAAGAGGCCCAAAGGGAACGTTCGGCGTTCGTGGAAGCGATGGACGGGCGCAAGGGCGACAAGGCGGAATTCCTCGATTACATGCGCCGCGCGACCACGCCGGTATACGTCCCGGATGTCGCCGTCGCGGAAATCATCGTGCGCGACTGGTTCACGGCCGAGCGCGGGCTTGTGGCGATTCTGGGCGAAAAGCGGCTTTTGGATCCCAAGACGTGCCCGTTCGACTGCGCGCGGGAGTGCCGCGGCTGCTCGAAGCGCTCCGATGTCCAGGCCGATCTCTTCGACGACGCTGGCGCGCGCGCGATCCCGCGCTGCCACGACGGCGAGTGCTGGCGCGCCAAGGCCGCGGCGGCCGCCGCGAAAAAAGCGACTTCCGGCACGGACGGGAACAAGGAGGTGCCAGCTTTGGCTCCCCCGTCCGCTACCAGCTCCGACGCCCTCCCGGAGTCCGGGAAAAAGGAGGGCCTTGCTTCTTTGCCCGAACGGGATGCCGACAGTCCTGGAGGGCCGGCGAGCCTGAGCGCCGGTCCGTCGGCACCCGTTCGGGCTTCTTCTTCCTCCCCCGCGCCGGAGTCTTGGACGGCACCGACGGGCGAAAGCCCGACAAGCGTAGGAGCCGGCGCCGGCGGAAACGACCGCAGTCCGGCGCGGGCGGAGGTTTCTTCCAATGCCGACGTCGCGGTGCGCATGGGCGCGGTCTGGTTCTGCGCGGCGATCCTCAACGGCGAAACGCTCGAAAACATCCTGCCGTCGATCGGCGCCTTGAAGGCCGACGAGGTGCGCCGCGGCGGCTGGCGCGCTGCCGTGGAGCAAAAGGCCCTGCCGCGGCTGCGGCGCAACCGCGACGAAGCGGCAGGCGTCCTTAAGGCCCTCGCGGCGGAAAGGATGTGGTGACGTCATGCAGCTGCATGCCAAAAACGACACCGAGCGCCGGCTGCTCGAATATCTCGAAGCGAACGCGTCGCCGGCCTTGCGCGAAAAGATCGCGGCGCTGCCGGACCGGTTCGGACTTGACGCCGCCTGGAGATACATCGAAGGCGAAGCCCGGAAAAAACTGGCTTCGCGCTCCGGCTACCTTGCCGACGAGGTGGTTTTCGGCTGGCTCGTGCACTACTACGAAGATGTCGCCCCGGCAGAAGCGGCCAAACCGGCCGCGCCCGCCGGCGGCGTGAATGGAAACAAAGAGGCGGCGGACACGGGTTTTTCGTTCTCGCTCTTCGAATCGGAGGCCGGTGCATGAAACTCGCGACGCTGACCGAAGAAGAACGCGACGCGGTGCTGCTCGACCAGACGCGCCGCATGGCGGAGCAATACGCGGCGCCGCTCCGCTCCGAGGACGATTGGCGCAACGCCAGGCGCAAGCGGACGCGGTATCACGTCCTGCTACGCCCGGAGGGAGACGGCGGCGAACGGCTGCGCGTGATCGTCGCGGCGTCGCGCGCCGTCGGCGAAATCCGCGTCGCCGTGGACTGGATGGCGGATTCGCGCCGCGAATACTTCGCGGGCGCGCTCGACTGGATGTGCGGCTGGTGGTCTTTCCGCTGGGATGCCGGCGGCGCTTACTGCCTCGACCGCGCGCTACCGGTCTGGCCCTGGGCGACGCTTGCGGGCGACGGGCTGTGCAACGGCTCGCCGTGGGAGTGGATAGCCCGCGCCGCGCGCACGGTCGAACCCAAATCGCTGCCCGCGTATCTCGCCGCGGCCGCAAGGTCGCCGCGCGTCGAAATGCTCGCCCGGGCCGGGTTTGACGCGCGCTGGTTCGGCCCCGGGATACTCGCGAAGCTCGACGCCGATCCGGAGCTCGTGCGCTACGTGGCGGCCGGCGCGGCGACCTTTGCCGACAAGGCGGTCCCGCCGTCGGCCGTGCTCTACGGATTCCGGCGCGGCTGGACGGCCGATCGCATCGTCGGCGACCATCTCGTCCGCACGGCGTGGCACCATTGCCCGCTGTTCGGCGTAGACGTCTACGACGCGGAAAAATACCTGGACGCCCAAAACGCCAAGTTGCGGGCCGAGTTCCCGGAGGCGCGGATCGGCCGCGAAATGACGAACGAAATCACGCGGCTCGATCTCTCCACCTACTGGTGCAACGCCACGCGGCTCGGCCTCGATTTGCATTCGCGCTCCGTGGCGTTCCCGCGGTCGTTCTGGCGGGCATCGAACGCGGCTGCAAACCGCATCCGCAGGGAAAGCGCCGCCATTCGCGCCCGCGAAATCGCGACAAGGGCCGCGCGGCTCCTGGCGGCGGCGGAACGGGCGGCCGCCGTCGTGGAGCGCGTGGAGGCGCCGGAATCGTGGTCCGTCGTGGTGCCGCGGACGCAAGCCGACTTCCGCGCGGAAGGCGACGCGCTTTTCAACTGCATCGGCAGTGGCGGATACGCCGCGGGCATGGCCGACGGATCGTGCGTTTGCGTGTTCTTCCGGGGTCCGGACGGACTCCGCGCCGACTGTGAAATCGCACTTTCACGCGGCCGCGCGCCGCGCATCGCGCAGCTATACGGCCCGCACAACTCTCCGCCGCCCGACGCAGCGCGCGAATACGCGCGGCGCATCGCCGCCGCGTTCGGCAAAACCCAAAGCAAGGTCGCGTAGACATGGAACCGACACCGCTTCAACTCGACGTCCAGGACAGCCGTGGCGAAATCTTCGACCGCGGGCACGTCCGTTTCGAGACGGTGCGCGCGCCGTCGCCGGAATACAAGGTCGGCCGCATATTCCGCGTCAGGCAGGACACGGGCCGCGCGCTCGGTCGCTACGTGGACCGCGGCGAATGGGTGTGCGTGGATACCGGCCCTGTCGCGCGGACGCGCGGCCCGGAGCGCGTGTGGCTCGCGCTCCGCAAACTCGCCGACAAGCCCGTGCCAGGCGGCTACATACGCCTGCGCCGTTAGTTTCCCCGAAAACCGAAAGGACAAATCGAAATGCCCATGTTCACCTACCCTTGCTTCGTGAAGAAAGTCGGCCCGCTCGGCGAGACCGCCTCCGGCTTCCGGTTCCGCGAACTCGTCGTCACCGACGGAGACCCGAAGTATCCGCAAACGATCCCGATAACCTTCACGCGCGGCCGCACCGGCATTCTTGAAACGATTCGCCAGGGCGACGAACTCGAGATCGAAATCGAACTGCGAGGCCGCGAATACAACGGCAAGCACTACCTCTCCGCCGAAGGCTGGCACGTGAAGCGCAGAGCCGCCGACGGATCGTGGCTCGACGTCAAGGCGCCGACGCAGCAGCAGCAGGCCGACCTCTTCGCCGGAATGCCGACGGCCGCGGCCCCGCAAAAGCCCGCCGTTTCGCCCGCCGCCGCGCCCGCGCATCCGGTTCCCGCCCCCGCCCCGGCCCCGGCACCGGTCGCGCCGCCTCCGTTCGACAAGTCGAAGCACTACCGCGCCGGAGAACTTGTCACGTTCGAGGGCAAGGTCTACCGCGCGACCGTGGACTCCGAAGGCCGGTTGGCGTGGGACGACGCGTCCGCCCCCGCTCCGGCGGCCCGCCCGGCGGACGACGACGATCTCCCGCTCTAGCGCCCTCTCTTTGCCATGCGAGGCTTCGCGAAGCGCCTCAAGCCGCTTGTCACCCCGACCCTTTATCGCGCGATGGAGGGGCTGGGGCCGGAAGCGGGCTACGCGCTCTTCATGTGGTACCACGGCGCATACACCCGCATGACCACGGAGGTGGAGCGCCTGGACGACCAGGCCGCGACGGTGGACGAAATCGCCGACGCCCTGGACGCGCTCGAACTGCCGCCGCCGCCATTCGGCACGGACGCCACGCTGGCGAGCATCATCCGCGGCGAGGCGCAGGACCTCATCGAGGCCGCCGTCGTCAAGACCTTCTCCGCGCGCGACAAGAAGCGTGCGCAGCGCATCCGCGCCGCCGCCCAAATCAAGGACGAAGCCGCCGCGCTCGAAGCGGACCTCCGCGACGACCGGCCGGAGGACGATCCCGGCGATTCTTGTCCCGATTGTCCCGCTTGTCCCGGGGACAACCGGGACAACGGGGGACAACGGGGACAAGCGGGACAACGGGGGACAACCGGGACAACCGGGGACGCACGGCCGCCCCCTTCCCCCGGACCCCTTTCCTCTTTCTCCGATGACATCGATGAGACAGACAATCAACGCGCGCGCACGCGCGCACGCGTGGAAGCGTCGAAAACATCGGGTTCGTCGGCTTTGACAAGAGAGGGCGGAGCCGGGCCGGACGGAGCTTCGCGAAAACGCGAAGTTCCGCACCGGGACTGGCGCCACTACCGCAACCCGGAAGGGCGCGACCCGGTGGACATCGTGATCGAAGCGACCGGCGAAGACCCGGCGGACCCGGACGCGCGGCGATGTTGGGGCGCATACCTCCGCGACATGGGCGTAGAGGAGTTTCTTGAATGCCTCCACGCCGTCGAAGTCGATTCCGAAGGCAACGAGCGCAACTTCGCGGCGGTCCTGAACGAACGGATGCGGATCCGTTGCGTCATCATGGGCAAGAGAAAGGACACGAAAGAATGATGAACAGGGGCCGAGGCCACAAATTGCCGCCGGAGCTGGTGCTCAAGATCGCCGCGATGGCAAAAGCCGGGCACGCGGCGCCCGTGATAGCGGAAGCCGTCGGGTGTCAGCAGCGCGCCGTGCGCGCCGCCGCCAAGCGCCTGGGATTGGAACTGCGCCGCGTCCGCGACGCGAAAGCCGACGCGCGGGAGCGGCTTGTCGCCGCCATTGCCGCGATGGCTCGCGCCGGGTGGACTCTGCGGGCCGTCGCGGATCATGTCGGCATGCGCCGCGACCGCCTCTCGACGCTGGCGAAAAGCCGGGGAATCGAGTTCAAGAGCGAACGGTCCGGCGGCATTTCGCCGACAGTGCGCAAACGTCCGTCGGCCCAGGCGCGTGAACCGGACGAATCGTTTTGCTACACGTGCGGCGATTGCGGCCGCCGCCTTTCTTGCGTCCCCGACAACGGCGACGTCCCGTATTCGCCCAAGACGGTTATCGGCGGCTCGCCGCTCTGCCGGACGTGCGCGGCCGCCCGCACGGCGGCGCGCAAGGCCAGGATTCCGGACGGGTTTCTGGCATGACCGGAGTTGTCAACAGGCAGCAGGGGAGGGGAGGCCCGCCCCCCGGTCTAGGTTCTCCCCGAAAGGGAAAGGCGGCCGGGCCGCACACGACGGGGCCGGACGCGGCGCGCGACTAACGAAAGGCGCGGCGGAGACCCCGCCTGAAGACGCGACGAAAACCTGCGGAAAATGACGGAAAACTGGCCGGAAATAGAACCAATCCCGCATGAAAAGCTCGTGCAAGCCGGGCTTGCGGGCGAGGTTTACGCCCCGGGCGGGAAACGCCAGGCGCTCTCGAACGCCGAGCGCCAGGCGCGTTTCGTCGCCGGCCGCGCGGACATCGGCGAACTGCCGCCCGTCGCCGACGAGGCGCGCCGCGAGCGCTGCAGCGGGTCGGTCGTCGAGTTCGGCGTCGCTTACTGCCTCGGCGGCTCCGCCGGCCTCTTGAAGCGCGCGCCGTCGCCGATGCTCCGGTCCTACGCGGAGGACCTCCAGCGCGCGATCGAGGGCGCGGGCCTTGTCCACGTCCGTTTCCCGCGCGGTGCCGGGAAAACCACGTGGGTGAAGATCGCGGTGCTTTGGGCGCTCGCTTACGGCCACCTGCACTACGTGGTCGCCTTTTGCGCCAACGCCGGGCTTGCTACGGCGATCCTCACGGACATCTGGAACGTCATCGAGTTTTCGGACGCTTTCGGCGCGGACTTCCCGGAGGTGTCATGGCCGATCCGCGCGGCGGAGGGTCTGCCGCAGCGCTACCAGTCCCAGACGTGGCATGGGCGCCGCACGGCGATCCGGCGCACGGCGTCCGAAATCAGGCTGCCGACGATGGAGGGTTTCCCGGCGTCCGGCGCGGTGCTGCTCGCGCGCGGCGCCGGGTCTTCGACGCGCGGCCTCGTGCGCGGAAGCGTCCGCCCGGATTTCGTGCTGCTGGATGACATCCAGACGCGCAAGGACGCCGAGAGCGACCGGCGCCGTCGCGTCCTGGCGGACTGGATCGCGGCGGACGTGATGGGCCTCGGCGGCGACCGGCTCCTCAATCTTGTCATGACTTCGACGCCGATCGTCGCGGGCGACCTTTCGGAGCAGTTCGCCGACAAGTCGCTGCATCCCGAGTGGAAGACGATTTCATATCGGCTGGTCGAATCTTGGCCGGACGCGGAGGATCTGTGGACGCGATACGACGCGCTGTGGACGGACGCCAGGGCGGACGGCGACGCGACGTTCGCGGAGGCGACCGCGTTCTACCGGGACAACCGCGAGGCGATGGACGAAGGCGGCGAAGTGATCGACCCCGGCAACTTCGACGCCAGGCTGGAACTCTCCGGCATCCAGCATGCGCGGAATCTCCGCCTCACGATGGGCGAGGAGGCGTTCGCGGCCGAATACCAGCTCAAGACGCGCACGGCGCAAGCGGCGGTGCGCGTCGCGCCGGCCGTCGTCTCGTCGCGTCTCAACGGCTCGCCGGAAAACGCCATGCCGCCGGGAATCGAAAGCGCGGTGGCGTTCCTGGACGTCAATGCGAAGGCCGGCATTTCGTGGACCGTCGCCGGATTCGGTCCGGGCCAGACGGCCGCCGTGTTGTCCTACGGGCGCTATCCGGGCGACGGGCGGCGGCTCGTCCGCGAAAACGCGACGGAAGCGGAGACGCAAGCGGCGATCGCGGCAGGGCTTGCCGCCGCGCTCGACCGGTTGCTCGCGCTGCGGTTCGTCGCCGCGCGCGACGACGCCGCGCCGGAACCGCTCGTCGCGGTGTGGATCGACGTCGGCTTCGAGCGCGAGACGGTGCAGCGCGTGTGCCGCCTCTACCGCGCGCGCGGCTTCCGGGCCGTGTACGGTTGCCAGGGCGCGTCCAACCAGCGCTACAATCCGCGCGGCCGGAACGTCGTCCGGCGCGCGTTCGGCGTGGACTTCCGCACGGCGGAAAAGGGCGACAAGTGGTTCGTCCAAGTGTCCGACATTTGGAAGGAGCGCGTCCAGCGCGGATTTCTCGCGGAGCCGCTGCAGTTCGGATCGTGTTCGCTCTTCGGCGCGTCGCCGCGCCGTCATGCGGAATTCGCCGCCGAAATCTGCTCCGAAGTCCTTGCCGACAAGGTGAAGGATTCGCGCGGCGTGGACTGGTACAAGTGGAACCTCAAGCCCGGCGCGGAAAACCACTGGCTGGACACGACTGGCGGTTGCTTCGCGATGGCGTCGTGGTATCGCCTTCTCGACGACGCGGAGAGCGTGGAGGCCGGTCTCGCCGGGCCGGACGCGGCGGAAGAAGCGGGCCGCGCGGCGTTCTCCGTCCCGCCCGCTCCGAAGGCTCCGCCCGCCGCGGCTCCGGTTCCCGGAGCGTCCGCC
>JAFUXX010000198.1 GCA_017476965.1 Kiritimatiellia bacterium
CGCCGAGGAACTGCTCCACCCGATGGGCGCGGTCGCCCCCGGCGCGGCGCTTTCCGTGCCGCCGCACGACGCCGTCCTCGTCGTCCGCCGCTCCGCCGCCGCTCCTTCCGGATCCTGAGACCCCACGAGAACCGCAATGAAAATCTCCGATTCCCAGCTCGCGCTCGTCAACGACCGCATCGCCGCCCTCCGCGCGGCCGGCAGCTTCTACGGCAAGAAGCTCGAAGAGGCCGGCGTCACGCACGTCGATTCCCCCGAGGATTTCGAGAACCTCCCGTTCTCCGAAAAGGCCGACCTGCGCGAGGCGTACCCGCTCGGGCTCATGACCGCGCCCGAGGAAAAGATCGTCCGGATACACTCCTCTTCCGGCACGACCGGCACGCCCGTCATAATCCCCTACACGGCCAAGGACGTGGACGACTGGGCCACGATGTTCGCCCGCTGCTACGAAACGGCCGGCATCACGGCAAAGGACCGCATCCAGATCACTCCCGGCTACGGCCTCTGGACCGCCGGCATCGGCTTCCAGGCCGGTTGCGAAAAGCTCGGCGCGATGGCCGTGCCGACCGGTCCCGGCAACACCGAAAAGCAGCTCGAGATGATGCAGGCGATGGGCTCCACCGTCCTGTGCGCCACCTCCTCCTACGCGCTGCTTCTCGCCGAGGAAATCGAGAAACGCGGGATCAAGGACAAAATCAAGCTCCGCAAGGGCGTGATCGGCTCCGAACGCTGGAGCGCCAAGATGCGCGCCCGCATTTCCGAAGGCCTCGGCATCGAACTTTTCGACATCTACGGCCTCACCGAAATCTACGGCCCCGGCATCGGCATCAACTGCCCCGGCGGCGAAGGGATGCACGTCTGGGACGATTTCCTGTACCTCGAAATCGTCGATCCGCAGACGCTCCGCCCCGTGCCCGACGGCGAATGGGGCGAAGTCGTGATCACGACGCTCGTCAAGGAAGGCGCGCCGCTCGTGCGCTACCGCACCCACGACCTCTCGCGCATCATCCCCGGCCGCTGCCCCTGCGGTCGCTCCTATCCGCGGATCGACGCGATCTCCGGGCGCACGGACGACATGATGAAGATCAAGGGCGTCAACGTGTTCCCCAAGCAGATCGAGGAGGTCATCGCCGCGTTCCCCGAACTGTCGAGCGAATACCAGATCCGCATTTCCCACCTCGACGGCCGCGACACGATGCGCATCTACGTCGAGGCGACGTCCGGCGCCGTCGATTTCGAGGCCGTCGCCCGCCGCCTCGCGGAGCGCGTCAAGAGCGGCATCGGCTTCACCCCGATCGTCAAGGTCGTCGAAATCGGCGTGCTGCCCCGCAGCATGAAGAAGACGGCCCGCGTCGTCGACGAACGCTTCCAGTAGACCTCCCCGTCCGGCGCCGGGCCGCGCCCGGCGCCGGCGCGGAACGCCGCGCGAGCCGCCGTGAAAAAACCGTCGTGGAAAACGTGCGCCTGGACCGCCGCCGCCGCGGCGTCCGGGCTCCTCATGCGCGCGTCGTTCCTC
>JAFUXX010000199.1 GCA_017476965.1 Kiritimatiellia bacterium
CGCGGCCGGTCGTCGCGGCCGAAACGGCGGCGGTCGCCGGAATCGTCCCCGTCGCCGTAGCGCGAAGCGTACTTGCGCAGGTTCGCCGAATGTTCCTCGGAGGAGTCCTTCGCCCATGACGGTGCGAAAGAAAGGCCGCCGAGAAAATCGGAATCGTCGTTCGTGGTGTCGTCGCTCATCGTGAACCCCGCATTCTGCGCGTCAACGCTTGAAAAACCGGAAAACGCCCCGATTGTACTACACAGCCCCGGCAAAATCAACGGGTTTCGCCAACCCTTCCGCGGCGGAAAGGCGCAATTCGCCAAACTTGTCCGCAGGGGGGCGGTCGGGTATACTCCGGGCCGTCGCGCGCGCCGGTGGCGCCGCGCGGGAAAATTCCATCGAAAACGGCAAAAACGGGAAGGGCAGGGAAATGGCTGGCATCTTCAAGGCGTACGACATACGCGGGGTCTACGGTACGGAAATCACGGAAAGCGTCGTCCGCGACATAGCGCGCGCGTTCGTCACGTTCCTCGGCTGCAAGAAAATCGCGGTCGGGCGCGACTGCCGCCTCTCCTCCGGTCCGCTCTTCGAAGCGTTCGCGGCGGGCGCCACGGAGCTGGGCGCGGACGTCGTGGACCTCGGCCTCTGCTCGACGCCGATTTCCTACTTCGCCAACGCGAAGCTCGGCTGCGACGCGAGCGTGATGATCACCGCTTCGCACAACCCCAAGCAGTACAACGGCCTCAAGCTCTGCCGCGAAAAGGCGATCCCGATTTCCGGCGCGACGGGCATCGCGGACATCGAGCGCATCGTCGCGGAAAAGTCCTTCGCCCCCGCGGCGGCGAAGCCCGGCACCGTCTCCAAGGCCGACCTCGGGCCGGACTACGCGGCGTTCATCCGTTCGTTCGCGCGTCCCGCGCGCCCCGTACGCATCGCGTGCGATTTCGCCAACGGCATGGGCACGTGGGAGTCCAAGGCGTTCGAAGGCACGCCGATCTCGTTCACGCCGCTCTTCCCGGAGCCCGACGGCGACTTCCCGAACCACGAGGCCAACCCGCTCAAGACCGAGACGCTCGCCGACCTCCAGGCCGAGGTCCGCAAGGGCGGCTACGACTTCGGCGTGGCGTTCGACGGCGACGCCGACCGCGCCGGTTTCGTGGACGAAAAGGGCGAAATCGTCCCGATGGACATGATCACCGCGCTCGTCGCGGAGGACATTCTCCGCCAGAATCCCGGCGCCGCGGTCTTCTACGACCTGCGCAGCAGCTGGGCCGTGAAGGAGACGATCGAGGAGCACGGCGGCCGCCCGATGATGAGCCGCGTCGGCCACGCGTTCATCAAGCAGCAGATGCGCGACGCGGACGCCGTGTTCGCCGGCGAGCTTTCCGGGCACTACTACTTCAAGGCCAACTCCACGGCGGAAAGCTCTTCCCTCGCCGCGATCTGCGTCGCGAACATCGTCGCCGCTTCCGGCAAGACGCTTTCGGAACTCGTCGCCCCGATCCGCCGCTACTTCGCTTCCGGCGAAATCAACACCAAGCTCGCCAGCCGGGCGGACGCCGACCGCGTGCTCGCCACGCTCAAGGAGCGCTACGGCTCCAAGGGCCGCGCGTTCGAGCTCGACGGCCTCAGCGTCGAGTTCGACTCGTGGTGGTTCAACGTCCGCTGCTCCAACACCGAGCCGCTGATCCGCCTCAACCTCGAAGCCAAGACCGAGGCGGAGATGGTCGCGAAGCGCGACGAAATCCTCGCCGTGATCCGCGGCTGACCGCGACGCGCCGCCGCCGGAATCACCGGTTGGCGGCGGCGAAGAGCGCCGCGAGCGCGACGACCGCGGTGTCCGTCCGCAGCGTCCGCGGTCCCATCGACACGCGCCGGAACCCAGTTTCGGCGAAGAGGTCCAGTTCGAACGCGGTCCATCCGCCTTCCGGCCCCACGGCGAGCACTCCGGGCGCGCCGGCGGCGGCGCGGCGGAAGCCGTCGGTTTCCGTCGCTTCGCCGGGGTGCGCGAGGAAGCGGTTGCCTTCCGGGTACAGCGCCGGGATTTCGTCCTGCACGAAAGGCTTGAGCCTGCGGACGAGCCGGATTTCCGGCAATACGACGTCCCCCGCCTGCGCCAGCCCGTCGAGCAGGAGGGCGCGGCTTTCGCCGGGTTTCAGCAGGGCGCAGCCCCAGTAGTCCTTTTCCACCTTTTCCGCGGCGGTCAGGAAAACGCGCGCCGGCCCGAGCGCAGCGATCTGCGGCAGCAGCCGCTTGACGCACTTCGGCCGCGGGAGCGCGAGCAGCAGGTCCACCGGCGCGCGCGGCGGGGGCGGAGACGGCACTCCGGGCAGTATGGCGCATTCGGACCGCGAAACCGCGACTACGATCGCCGCGTCGTACCGCGCGCCGCCGATTTCCCCGGCGCGGATCGCGGTGC
>JAFUXX010000200.1 GCA_017476965.1 Kiritimatiellia bacterium
CCCGTCGGGGCCCCGGCCGACGCCTCCGGCGCACTTGCCGGAATCGCGGCGCAGATCGCGGCGTGCAAGGCCTGCGGCCTCGCGGCCACGCGAACGCTTTCGGTGCCGGGCGAAGGCAACCCGGCCTCTCCCGAAGTCATGTTCGTCGGCGAAGCGCCGGGCCGCGACGAGGACGTCGCGGGCCGCCCGTTCGTCGGCCGCGCCGGGAAACTGCTCGACAAGATGATCGCCGCGATGGGCTTCGCCCGCGAAGAGGTGTTCATCGCGAACGTCGTGAAGTGCCGCCCGCCGGACAACCGCACTCCGACGCCCGAGGAAATGGCGTGCTGCGTGGCGTTCCTCAAAAGCCAGATCGCCGTCGTCCGGCCCAAAACGCTCGTCGCGCTCGGCGCGACCGCGGTGCGCGGCCTGTTGGGCGACCCGTCCGCGAGCATCTCGCGCCTCCGCGGCATCTGGACTTCGTTCGAGGGGATTCCCCTCATGCCCACTTTCCACCCTGCATACCTCCTGCGCGCGCCAGCCGCGAAGAGGATCGCATGGGACGATCTGAAACTCGTCCTCGCCCGTCTCGGGCGCACGCCGCCGGCTCCGCCGGCAAAATGACAGGACCGATGAAATTCCGCCACGTTGCCGTCCTGATGGGCGGCTCTTCCAGCGAAAGGGACATTTCGCTTCTTTCAGGCCGAGCCGTCGCCGCCGCGCTCCGCGAAGCGGGCTGCGACGCCGCGGAGGTCGTAGTCGGCACCGACGACTCTTTCGAGCTGCCGCCCGGAACCGAAGCCGTTTTCCCGGCTCTCCACGGCGCGTTCGGAGAGGACGGCGGGGTGCAGTCCGCCCTCGACCGTCTCGGAATCCCCTACCCCGGCAACCGCGCCGAAGAGTCGCGCGTCGCGTTCGACAAGATCGAGACGCGCAAGCGCTTCGCGGAAGCGGGCGTGCCGCATCCGCGCGGCTTCGCGATCGCGCCCGGCGAAGAGCCGCCCGCCGCCCCGCCGTTCCCGTTCCCAGTCGTCGTGAAGCCGCCCCGCCAGGGGTCGAGCGTCGGCGTTTCGATCGTGCGCGGCGCCGCGGAATGGCTGCCGGCCGTCGCCGAAGCGCGCAAGTTCGACCCGGACGTCCTCGTCGAAGAGTTCGTCCCGGGCCGCGAATGGACGGTTCCCGTGATCGGGTCCGCCGAGTTTCCCGAGGCGCTGCCGATCGTCGAAATCCGCCCCAAGTGCGAGTGGTACGACTGGCGCGCGAAGTATTCGGACGACGCCGCGACGGCCTACGTCTTCCCGGACGACGACCCCTCGCAGGCCGCGCTCTGCGACCGGGCGCGCGCCGTGGCGCTCCTCGCGTTCAAGGCCACGGGCGGCCGCGACATGGGCCGCATCGACCTGCGCGTCACGCCCGAAGGCGGAGTGTACGCGCTGGAGAACAACACCATCCCGGGTTGCACTTCGCACAGCCTCCTGCCCAAGGCCGCGGCCAAGGCCGGCATCTCCTTCCCGGAACTGTGCGTCCGGATCATGGAGGGCGCGACGTGCGGTTGAGGACCGGCGCGCCGCTGGCCGCCGCCGCGCTGGCCGTCACCGGAGTCGCCTTCGCCGGGCGGGTCCTGTGGGGCGCCATGTTCACGCACAACCCCGAGTACAAGCTGGAGACGCTCGACATAGTGCCCGGCGCCACCAAGACCGCCGCGGAAATCAAGGCGCTTTCGGGAGTGCGCGAAGGGGACAACCTCTTCTCGTTCGGCGCGGGCGAAGTGCGCGAGCGCATCCTTTCGGCCGCGCTCGAAATAGCCGACGTCGAAGTCACGAAAAAACTGCCGTCCTCGCTCCGCGTCGCGGTGCAGGACCGCGTCCCGGTCGCGCGCATCTGCGACAACCGCCACGCGGTGGACGCCACGGGCTTCGTTTTCCCGCTCGTCGCGGCGGACGTCGTCCGCCACGGCAACCTGCCGATCCTCGACCCCGGCGACGTGCGGATCGATCCGCCAGTCGGCCGCCGCCTCGCTTCGTCGCGCG
>JAFUXX010000201.1 GCA_017476965.1 Kiritimatiellia bacterium
GCGCTCCTGCTGGCCGTGACGCTCGGCCTCGGGCCGCGCGGCGTGGCGCCGTTCATCTACTTCCAGTTCTGAGACCGCCCCGGACCATGAAGACCATAGCCCCTTTCCTCGCGGCGCTGCTGCTCTTCGAAGCCCCCGCGATGCTGCGCGAAGCGGACAACCTCCCGTACGAAAACCCGGTGCGCGTGCCCGCCATGCGGCTGCTCGCTCCGGTTTCGCGGCTCTCCGCCGCGCTGTTCCTCGACCGCCCCCGCGCGTGGGCGGAAGCGGTGCGCAAAGCGGCGGAAGACCTGGCGGCGAACCGCCGGGGATGAAACGCCGCCGCTACTGGCGCTTGGCCATCGGCACGTATTCGCGCGGCCCGCGGACGCACTTGTATGCCGGGCGGACGATGCGCGAAGCGCCGCCGATCTCCTCCAGCCGGTGCGCGCACCAGCCGGGGACGCGGCCGACGGCGAACAGCGGTGTGAAGAGGTCCGTCGGGATGCCGAGCATCTTGTAGACGAGACCGGACCAGAAGTCGACGTTGGCGGGGAGCGGGTTCTGGATGCCGAGACGCTCCTGCAGGAGGCGGCCGCCGATGCGCGCCGTCTTCTGGTAGAGCTCGAACTCGGGGCGGAACGCGGGGTGCTCCGCGACGAGCTGCGACGCCTTGTCGCGCAGGATTTCCGCGCGCGGATCGCTGACCTTGTAGACCGCGTGGCCGAGGCCGTACACGAGCCCCTGGCGGTCGAACGCCTTCTTGTCGAGGATGCGCTTGAGGTAGGTTTCGACCTGCGCGTCGCTTTCCCAGTCCTTCACGTGGGACTTGACGGCGTCCATCATGCGGCGCACCTGGAGGTTGGCGCCGCCGTGGCGCGGGCCCTTCAGCGAAAGGCACGCGGCGGCGATGGCCGAATAGGTGTCCGTCCACGTGGACGACACGCAGTGAGTGGTGAACGTGGAGTTGTTGCCGCCGCCGTGTTCGGCGTGGAGGACGAGGCACAGGTCGAGCAGCTCCGCTTCGAGCCGCGTGTAGCGGCCGTGCGGGCGCAGCAGGCAGAGGATGTGTTCCGCGGTCGAGAGGCCGGGATCCGCCACGCGCATGTGGAGGCTCTTGCGCAGGTAGTAGTGGGCCTTGGCCTGCCAGCCGTACACGGCGTAGGTGGGGAAGCGGGAGACGAGGCCGATCGACTGGCGGAGGACGTTCGCGACCGAGATGTCGTCCGGCCGCTCGTCGAACGTGTAGGACGCGAGCACGCAGCGCGCGAGCTTGTTCATCACGTCGGGGGAGGGCAGGCCGAGGATGGCGTCCTCCTTGAACCCGCGCGGCAGCGGGCGCTGCGATTCGAGCGCCAGGCGGAACTCTTCCAGCTCGGCGGCGGTCGGCAGGTGCCCCATGAGCAGCAGGAAGGCGACCTCCTCGAACCCGAAACGGCCCTCTTCCTGGAAGCCGCGCACGATGTCGCGGATTTCGAGACCGCGGTACAGGAGGCGCCCGGCGGTGGGCACGACCTCCTGCTCCACGACCGTGTAGCCGACGACCGCGCCGATCGTCGTCAGGCCGACGAGCACGCCCGAACCGTCGGGGTTGCGGAGGCCGCGCTTCACGTTGTAGTGCGCGAACGCGGCGGGGTCGATCGAGTTGGCGGCCTGCGCCATCCCGGCGTACCGCTCCACGAGTTCTTCCTTGAGGGGCGTCACGCCCTGGTCGACCACTTGATGTATGTTTTTCACGGCGAAAAATCCTGCCGGAACTGCACCGGAAAGTCAAGCGCGCCCCCCGAGCGATTTGACTTGCCTAACACCGGGGACGGAGGGTATCTTTGAGACGTCACGCGCGACGCCCGAACCGGGCCCGACCGCCCAAGCGCCGCCGGACGGAAACAGAAGCAAACAAGGAGATTCTCCATGCCCCACGTCATCGAAGCCGCCTCTTGCGTCGGTTGCGGCGCTTGCAAGGACACCTGCCCCGTCGAAGCCATTTCGCAGGACGGCGACAAGTGCAAGGTCGATGCCGCGCTTTGCGTCGATTGCGGCGCTTGCGAAAGCGCCTGTCCCACGGGCGCCATCAAGGCCGAGTAGTCCGTTCGCGGACCGCGAGGAACCGCTCCGGCGCTCTCCGCCGGGGCGGTTTCGCGCTTTTTTCCCGGCTGCGGCGGTCAGGCGGATTTTCCGGCGCCGCGGGCGCGGCCGGAAAAAGCGCGGCGGGCGAGAAGCAGACCTCCGCCGAGGGCGTAGAGGAGCGTGAAGCCCATGTAGGCCAGGGCGATCGCCCCGGCGCAGGTGCGCGGCCAGTCGGCGGCAGCCACGCCCTCCGGCGGATCGAACCCGACGAGCGGGAAGGCGATGCCGAAAAACACCGTGTACGCCGCTTCGCGCAGGCCCATGCCGTTTATCGAAACGGGCAGCGATTCGAGGATGCACACGAGCGGCGCGAAAACGCAGTACCACGCGAACGGCACCGGGATGCGGAGCGAACGGCCCGTGGCCCATATCGCGACGAACACGAGGAACTGGAAAACCACGGAGAGCGCGAACGCGCGGGCCAGCACCGCGGGGCGGCGCGAGCAGGCCGAAACGGAGACGAGGAAGCGGTCCGCGACGTCGCGGACCTTGCCGCCGGCGCGTCCGGGGAGGAACGCCACCGTCCGCCTGAGGAACTTCTGCCCGAAAACGAACAGCGCGAAAACGGCGGCGAACGCGAGGAAGAACGCGGGCGGGACGAGGAGCCACGGCGCTTGGGCGGCGGGAACGAAACGCAGGCCGGCGAGCGGGAACACGACGCCCATCGCCGACATCGCGAGGAAGCCCGAAAGCCTGTCCATGAACACGGAGGCGGTGCCGCGCACCGCGCTTCCGCTCTTCGCGCCGACGTCCGCCACGCGGTAGATGTCGCCGCCGACGTTGGACGGGAGGAAGAAATTGCAGAACGACGCGATCCAGTGGCTCGCGAAGAGGGCGGACACCGGGACGTCCGCGCCGCCGGCGCGCAAAAACAGGCTCCACCGCACGCTCGAAACGTACATGTTGGCGAACGCCACGGCGAAGAAAAGCGGCGGCCACCGCAGGTCCATCCCGGAAAATAGCGAAAGCAGCGCCCTGCCGTCCACCTTGCGGTAGAGCAGGAAGAGAAGCGTCGCCGCCACTGCGGCCTTGAGCGCGGTTTTCGTTCCGGATTTCACGGCGCGGGCGGAGGCTGCGGGCTAGACGACGTCCTCGGGATCGACGACGAGGTTGTCGAGGATGTACTGCTTGCGCTCCTTGGAGTTTTCGCCCATGTAGAACTCGATCGTGTCCTGCACGTGGCGGTCCTGGGAGACGTCAACCGGCACGAGGCGCATGGCGTCGCCGATGAACTCCTTGAACTCGTCCTTGTTCACTTCGCCCAGGCCCTTGAAGCGCGTGATCTGGGCGCTCTTGCCGATCGCGGCGACGGCTTCGTCGCGCTCGCGCTCGTTGTAGCAGTAGACGTTCTGGTCGGCGCCGCGCTTGCCCTGCGGCCGCACGCGGAACAGCGGGGTTTCGAGCACGAACACCTTGCCCTCGCGCACGAGCCTGTCGAAGAACCGCAGGAAGTACGTGATCATGAGGTTGCGGATGTGGAGGCCGTCCACGTCCGCGTCCGTCGCGATGATCACGCGCGCGTAGCGGAGGTTGTCGACGCTTTCGCCGATGTCGAGCGCGCACATGAGGTTGTAAAGTTCCTCGTTCTTGTAGAGGACGTCGCGCTTCGTGGCCACGGTGTTGAGCGGCTTGCCGCGCAGCATGAAGACGGCCTGGCGGTCCGCGTCGCGCGCGAGCGTCAGCGTGCCGCCGGCGGACTTGCCTTCGACGATGAAAATCTCGGTGCCGAGGCCCTTGCCGCGCTTGGGGTCGTAGTGCAGCTTGCAGTCGCGCAGCTGCGGGATGCGGATCGACACGCTCTTGGAGCGCTCGCGCGCGGCCTTCTTGACTGAAGCCAGCTCCTTGCGGAGCTTCTGGGTGTCCTCGATCTTTTCGAGCAGCTTGCGCGCGGCCTCGGGGTTGCGGTTGAGCTCCTCGACGACGATCTGCTTGATGCGCGGAACGAGGTCCTTGGCTTCGAGGCTGACGAGCTTGTTCTTCGTCTGCGACTCGAACTTCGGCTCCTGCATGCGCACCGCCACGGCGCCGACCATGCCCTCGCGGACGTCGTCCGGTTCGAACTTCGTCTTGGGGCTGAACTCGTTGACGCCGCGCGCCACGCCTTCGCGGAACGCCGCGAGGTGCGTCCCGCCGTCGCCCGTGAACTGGCCGTTCACGAAGGAAAAATAGTCCTCGCCGAACCTGTTGGTGTGCGTGAAGCAGAACTCCAGGTCCTTGGAGCGGTAGTGGATCGGCTTGTAGATCTTTTCGAACTGCGCTTCGTCGGCGAGCAGGTCGAGGAGGCCGTTTTCGGAGCGGAACACCGTGCCGCCGAGGTTGATCGAGAGCCCGGGGTTGAGGTACGAGGAAAAGCGCACGCGGCGCTCGACGAAATCCCTGCGGAAGGCGTACCCCTTGAAAATCTCCTCGTCCGGCGTGAAGGAGACGAACGTGCCGTTGCGCTCGTCCGTCGCGCCGGAAGTCTCGGAAACGAGCTTGCCGCGCTCGAACTCCACCTGCGCGAACTTCCCGTCGCGCACGGAGCGCGCGAGGAAGCGCGACGAGAGCGCGTTCACGGCCTTGGTGCCGACGCCGTTCATGCCGACGGAATACTGGAACACGTCGGTGTTGAACTTGCCGCCGGTGTTGAGCTCGCTTACGCACTCGCGGAGCTTGCCGAGCGGGATGCCGCGGCCGTAGTCGCGGCACGACACTTCCTTTTCGCTTACGGAAAGCTCGATTTTGCGCCCGAAACCGGAAATGAACTCGTCGATCGCGTTGTCGAAGACCTCCTTGAGCAGGATGTATATGCCGTCCATGTAGTCGGACCCGTCGCCTTCGCGCCCGATGTACATCCCGGACCTCAACCGTATGTGTTCCAAGCCCTCCAGATGCTTGATCGCGTCTTCGTCGTATGCTTTCATCGCCGCCCGATACTACCGCATCCGGCGCGGCGTGGCAAATCCCGGCGCGTCGTGGTATGATGCGCCGCGCAACGAGCCGGAGAACGCAAAAATGGTCCTTGCCAGATCTAACGACGCCGCCGTGGAGGCGCTTTCGCCGGGGGCGCGCCTGCGCTTCCTGTACGCGGACGTGTCCCAGAC
>JAFUXX010000202.1 GCA_017476965.1 Kiritimatiellia bacterium
CCTGCGCGGCCGCAAGCGGCTGCTCGACCTGGCCGGCGGCCCCGGCGCGTACGCGGAGCTGCTCGTCCGCGCCAATCCCGGGCTCTCCGCCGTCACCGTGGACCTCCCCGCGATTTCCGCGGCGGCGCGCCGCTTCGTGGAGGAGGACGGCCTCGCCGGCCGCGTCGAATGCCGCGCCGGCGACTGGCACGACGAGTCGGACGACTGGGGCGAGGGCGCTTTCGACGCCGTGACCGTGTTCGGCGCGCTGCACCAGGAGTCCCCCGAATCGATAGTTTCGATCCTCCGGCGCGCGTTCCGCGCGCTCGAACCCGGCGGCGCGATCCACGTCCTCGACATGATGACGGACGAAACCCGCGCCGCTCCTCCCTTTTCGGCCATGTTCGCCGTGAACATGGCGCTCACGACCGACAATGGCTGGGTGTTCAGCGACGCGGAACTCAAGCGCTGGATGCGCGAGGCCGGCTTCGAGCCGGGCGAAACGCGCCCCGTTCCGCCGCCCATGCCGCACTGGCTCGTCTCCGCGGTCAAACCGGCCTGACGCGCCGCCGCGCCTCCTTCCATGATCGAAGAACTGAGCGTCCGCGACCTGGCGGTGGTGGAACGGGCCGACATTTCGTTCGAGCCCGGCCTCGTCGCCGTCACGGGCGAAACGGGCGCGGGCAAGTCCGTTCTCCTCGGCGCAATCGGCCTGCTGGCCGGCGACAGGGCGGACAGGTCCGAGGTGCGCTCCGGTTCGCGCGAAGCCGACGTCCGCGCCCGTGTCAAGCTGCCGCCCGCGGCGCTGGAGGCCATCGCCCCGGTGCTCGACGCCGCCGGCCTCGATCCGTGCGAAGACGGCGTGCTCGTCCTGCGCAGGACCCTCCCGGCCGCGGGCTCCGGCCGCTGCTGGGTGAACGGCGCGCCGGCCACCGCGCGCGTCCTGCGCGACATCGGCTCGCGTCTCGTGGACTTCCACGGCCCGCACGACAACCAGTCGCTGCTTTCCCCGTCTTTCCAGCTCGAAGCGCTCGACTCCTTCGCCGGCTCTTCCGCCGCGCTCGCGGCGTACCGCGCGGAGTGGGCCGCGCTGCGCGCGCTCGAATCGCGGCGGGACGCTCTCCAGTCCGGCTCCGACGGCTCCGTGGAGCGCGAGATCGACCTCCTGCGCTACCAGGTGCGCGAGATAACCGACGCCGCGCTCGACCCGGAGGCGGACGGCGAACCGCTCCGCGCGCAGTACGTCGAGGCGACCAACGCCGCGGAAATCGCGGAACTCGGCTCCGCCGCGTGCGCCGCCCTTTCCGAGGGCGAGGGCAACGCCGTGGACGCCGTCGCCGCCGCGGTGCGCGCTCTGGACCGGATGCGCGACCTTTCTTCCAAGGACGCGCCGGCCTGGCTCGAAACGCTCCGCGGCATCTCTTCGTCGCTTTCCGAACTTTCTCTCGACGTCTCCGCCGCCATTTCCCGCATGGACGCCTCGCCCGAGCGCCTCGCGGAGCTGGAGGCGCGCGTCGACCTGGTGGAGAACCTCCGCCACAAGTACGGGCGCACGGTCCCGGACGTGCTCGCGTTCCTCGCCAAGGCCGAGGAGCGTCTAGCGGAGCTCGAAGGCCGCGGCGAAACG
>JAFUXX010000203.1 GCA_017476965.1 Kiritimatiellia bacterium
CCAAACCCCGGCGCCCGCCGACGCTCCCGTCGCGGTCGATCCCCGCGCCGCCACGAACGCCGATCCCGGGTTCCCGTGGGGCGTCATCGTCACCAATTCCTTCTGCTACGATCCCGCGCTGAAGCGCCTCGGCCGGCTTCCCGGCGGCACGGTTGTCGCGTGGACAGGCAAGCGCGCCACGCCGATCGGCGAAGTCGCGGACGTGTACGTGATGCGCAACCGCGAGTGGCAGCCCAACCCGCGCGCGCTGCTCGTTTCGGACTTGATTCTCTTCGAAGGCGCGACGTACGCCGAGACCGACCCCTCGCAGCGCGATCCGGTCATCGACTGGTGCGCCGCGTACGGCAAACTCGAGCAGCTGCGGGCGGACGCCGCCAAGGCCTCCTCCGGCCCCGTCGCCGGCAACCCGTACCAGCAGGAGTACGACGCCGCCAAGACGAAGTTCGATTCCGTCCAGAACGAGGTGAACGCCGTGATGTCGAAGATCCGCTGGTCCGACACGCACGAGCTGCCCGGCGGCCTGCGCGAGCGCGGCGAGCTCATGCGGCGCGCCCAGGCGCTGCGCCCGCTCCAGAACGACGCCCGCCGCGCCTTCCTCGAAATCGAAGGCAAGTACAATTCATGGGCCGAGACCGAGGGCCGCAAGCGCGAATCCTCCTCCGCCGCGTCCGACCGCGCGCTCCGCATGAAGATGCTCGAAGAGGAGATGGAGCGGCTGCGCCCCGCCGTGCAGAGCGTCGTCCCCGGAATTTGACAGCTTTTTCCCGCAAAGTTTTCCGATGTCAGAAGTCAGAGTTCGTTTCGCCCCGTCGCCGACGGGATCCGTCCACATAGGCAACATCCGCGCCGCGGTCTTCAACTGGCTCTACGCCAGGCACGTCGGCGGCAAGTTCCTGCTGCGCATCGAGGACACCGACCTCGTCCGCTCCACCAGGGAAGCCATCGACAAGGTGCTCGACGCAATGGCCTGGCTCGGCCTCGACTACGACGAAGAGGTCGTGTACCAGACCCACAACGCGGCCGACCACCTCGCCGCCGTCGAAAAACTCCTTTCGACCGGCGCGGCGTACAAGGCCGTCAAGGAGTCCGTCGATCCCGCCACCGGCGAAAAGAAGAGCGGCGAAGTCGTGCTCTTCCGGATGCCCAAGGAGGGCCGGATCGAGTACGACGACCTCGTCAAGGGGCACATGAAGAAGAAGGCCGAGGACACGCAGGACTTCGTCATCGTCCGCTCCGACGGCTCCCCGGTGTTCCACATCGCCAACGTCGTGGACGACATCAAGCAGGGCGTGACCCACATCATCCGCGGCGACGACCACGTGGAAAACACGTTCAAGCACATCCAGATTTTCAAGGCGCTCGGCGCTCCCGTCCCGCAGTACGCCCACCTGCCGATGATCGTCAACGCGCAGGGCAAGCCGTACTCCAAGCGCGACGGCGCGGCGTTCGTCGGCGAGTTCAAGGAGCAGGGCTACCTGCCCGAGGCGCTGTTCAACTTCCTCGTCCTGCTCGGTTGGGCGCCCGGCGACGACCGCGAGATCATGTCGCGCGAGGAGCTGGTCGAGGCGTTCTCGCTCGACCGCTGCAAGTCTTCCCCGGCCCGGTTCGACCTCAAGAAGCTGCTCTGGATGAACGGCGAGTACATCGCCCGCCAGCCGGCCGGCGTCTTCAAGGCCGAGCTTTCGTCGCGCCTCGCGGCCGCGGGACTTCCCGCGGAGCCGCTGGGCTGCTCGCTCGACGAACTGGTGCCCCCGGTGCAGATCCGCACGAAGACGCTTTCCGACCTGCCCGGCAACTGCGAGTACTTCTTCAAGGAGGAGGTCGCGTACGACCCCGCCGCCGTCGAGAAGCGCATCCGCAAGCCCGGCGTCGCGGAGCGCCTGCTCGCGTTCGCCGACGCCTTCGCCGCGCTGCCCGAGTTCACCATCGAATCGACGGAAGCGCTCGTCCGCGCCGAGGCCGAGAAGACCGGGCCCGACGGCAAGCCCGTCGGCATGGGGCCGCTCGTGCATCCGATCCGCGTCGCCGTTTCCGGCCGCACGGAAGGCCCCGGCCTCTTCGAGATGCTCGCCCTGCTCGGGCGCGACCGCGTCGTCCGCCGCCTCCGCGCCGCGGCGGCACTCTGACCCGGGCCGGGAGAAACCGACTCAAACCGCAAGGAGCCGCACGATGCCAGTCCAAGCGTTCCGGATGCACGTCAAGAAGGGGTGCGAAGAGGAGTACGCCCGCCGCCACGCCGCGCTGTGGCCGGAGATGAAAAAGCTGCTCAAGGACGCGGGAGTTTCCGACTACCGCATTTTCCTCGACCGCGAAACCGGCAACCTCTTCGCCGTGCAGCGCACGGAAGGCGAGGGCGGCTCGCAGGACCTCGGCAGCACCGAGGTCTGCCGCAAGTGGTGGGACTACATGGCCGACGTAATGGACGTGAACCCGGACAACTCCCCCGTGTCCGTCCCGCTCGATGAAGTCTTCTACCTTCCCTAGCGCCAAGCTCCTCCGTTCGCTGGCTTCGGTGCTCGGCGCGGCAGGCGGCGCGCGCCGCCTCGTACAGGCCTTCGGCCAGAGTCGGATGCGCGTGGATGGTCGCAGCCAGCTGGCGTACGGTCAGCCCGGCGGTCAGCGCCGCCCCGGCCTCGGCCACCA
>JAFUXX010000204.1 GCA_017476965.1 Kiritimatiellia bacterium
CATCGAGCGCGCCGCGCAGGCGATGTCCGCGGCCGCGGCCGAACGCGCCGCCGGCGGCTACGACAAGCGGGAGCGCCCCGCCGCCCAGTACCCGAAGGTCGGCCGCAACGATCCCTGTCCCTGCGGCAGCGGCAAGAAGTACAAGCACTGCCACGGCAAATAGCCGGCAACCGCCGGACGCATCCCGAACCCGAAATGACACAGTCTCCTCTCGTCGGCCTCGTGATGGGGTCCGATTCCGACTGGCCCCTCGTCTCCAAGGCCCACGAAACGCTCGATTCCCTCGGCGTTCCGCACGAGGTGCGCGTGATCTCCGCGCACCGCACTCCCGACGAAGCCCACGAGTACTCCGCCACGGCGGAGGACCGCGGCCTGCGCGTGATCCTCGCCGCCGCGGGCGGCGCCGCGCACCTGGCCGGCGTCCTCGCCGCTTCGACCACGCTTCCGGTGATCGGCATCCCCGTGCCCGGCGGTTCGCTCGGCGGTCTCGAAGCCCTCCTCGCCACGGTCCAGATGCCGTCCGGCATCCCCGTCGCGACTGTCGCGCTCTCTTCCGCCGGCCCCGCGAACGCCGCGATCCTCGCCGCTGAAATCCTGGCCCTCTCCGACCCCGAGCTCAAGGCGCGCCTCCGCGCGCGCAAGGAGTCCTTGCGCGCGAAGGTCATCGCGGCGGACGCCAAACTGCGCGCTTCGCTCGTCTGATACCGGGCGTTTGCGGAAAACCGCGGCTACGATTCGGCCGCGGTTTCCCGCTCCGCGCGCGGCGGGCTCGCCAGCAAACGGGCGATCACGAGCACCCTGTGCCACTGGGTCGCCGCGAAGAGCAGCGGCCCGGCGAGGCGCGCATGGCCGCGGCCGGTGCGCAGGAGTCGCGGCGCGTAGAGGTCCTGCACCTTTTCGCGCTCTTCGCGGCGGCGGTCGACGAACGTTTCGCTCACGTTGTTTTCGTGCCACGTGAACGTCGCGATCGTCTCCGGGATGAACGAAAAACGGCAGCCGTGCCGCCAGAGCCGGACCCAGTACTCGAAGTCCATCGTCACCTTGTAGGAGTCGTCGAGGTAGTCGCCCGCGTCCAGGACGCGGCGGCGCCAGAACGTCGCGGCGGACGAAATGTAGCAGCCCTTCCACAGCAGGACGAAGCCCGAGAACGCGTGGTCGCGCTTGATCCGCAGGGTGGTGCCGTCGGGCCGGGCGAAGCGGACCTCGCCGTACACGAGGTCCTTTTTCGGCCGCCGCTCGAACGCCCTGGCCATCTTGGCGAGAGCGCCGGGCTCGTACCATTCGTCGGCGTTGAGCCACGCCACGACGTCGCCCGTCGCCCTGCGCAGTCCCTTGTTGATCGCGTCGGTCTGGCCCTTGTCCGGCTCCGAAACGAACGAAAACGAGTAGCGCCCCGCCTTCGCCGCCGCGCTCTGCGCGGACGACTTCGCCCACGCTTCGAGAATCGCGACGGAGTCGTCCTTTGAGCCGCCGTCCACGACGACGTGTTCGATTTCCGGCGCGCCGGGGGCGTCCGCCTGCGCGAGCACGCTTGCAAGGGCCTTTCCGAGGAAGCGTCCGTAGCCGTAGTTCGGCGTGACTATCGAGAATTTCATGTCGTTGCGTTTCCGTGGCCGGCGCCGCCGGCGGGTTTGCCGGTTCCGGGCGCGATGCGCGGGCCGGCGAACGCCGCCGCGGCGCAGATCGCCGCCCAGACGAGAATCGAAAAGAACTGCAGGAAGCCCAGGGCCGCCGCGCCCGCGGGGTCCGCGCCCACGGACACGAGCAGGCTCTGGAGCGCGTTTTCGCGGAGCCCCGCGCCGCCCGGCGTGAGCGGAACCGAGGCTGCGAGGTTCGAGACCGGGGTCGACGTCGCCAGCTTCATCCACCCGAGGCGGAGTCCCAGCGCCTTGGCGAAAAGCCAGCAGCACGTGGCGTCCGCCGCGTGGTTCCCGAGCGAGAGCGCGAACGCCGCCGCCGCCGCGCCCGGGTGCAGCAGGCACGTCCGCACCGCGGTCCACGCGCGGGAG
>JAFUXX010000205.1 GCA_017476965.1 Kiritimatiellia bacterium
GGCGGACGCGCCGTCCGGCCGCCGCCCGGCGGCGGCTTCCGGCGCGGCGTTTTCCGCGCGATCCTGTGCGCCGGGCGCGTCCATCCGACTGGAACCTCCGGGAAGGGACTACAGGGAGTCCCGGATTTCGGCGCCGAGCTTGTTGCGCAGGACGGCCTTGATTTCCTCGTGGAAGCGGTTGACTTCCTCGTCCTTCAGCGTGCGGTCCTTGGCGCGGTAGAGCAGGCGGTACGCGAGGGACGTCCGCCCCTCGCCGAGCTGCTTGCCGCGGAAGACGTCGAAGAGCGTCACCGAAGCCAGCTCCGCGGGCCCGGCCTTGCGGATCGTCTTCACGATCGTTTCGTGCGTGACGCCGTCCGGCGCGACGAGCGCGATGTCGCGCTCCGTGCCCGGGAGGACGGGGACCTCCTTGGCCTTGGCCACGCGGAACGCGTTTGCGAGCAGCGGGGCGCGGCGCACTTCGAACATCGCGACCGGGGAGGCGATGCGGTGCTTGCGCGTCGTGGCCTGCTTCACGAGGCCGAAAACGCCGACGGGGCGGCCGGCCACGAAGACTTCGGCCGCGAGGCCGGGCTCGAAGCCCTCGAAATCGCGCGCTTCGAGGCGCAGGGCCGGGGCGTGGAGGGCCTCGCAGAGCGATTCGAGCGCGCCCTTGAGCCAGAGCAGCGTTTCGCGCGGCTCGACCTTGCGCATGCGGTCCGTGCCGTCGCGTCCGGCGAAACCGGCGACGGCGGCGCAGACGCGGTCGTCCTCCTCCGGCTTGCCGTCCGCGCCCGTGCGGAACGTGCGGCCCATTTCGAAGACCGCGGCGGTGGTCACCCCGCGCGACTGGTTGTAGGCGAGGTTGCCGAGCACCTGCGGCAGGAGCGAATCGCGCAGGACGGAATGGTCGGCGCTGACGGGGTTGGGGATGCGCACGCGGGAATCCGCGCGCGACGCGAAGAAGGCGTCCAGCACCGCGGGGGCGGTGAACGAGTAGTTCATCACCTCGGTGAACCCGAGGCCCGCGAGCGCGTGGCGGCAGAGCGTGGCGGCGCGCACGGGGGCGTCGTCCACGCCCGGAACGACGGTGGAGGACGGCACCACGTCCGGCAGGGCGTCGAGGCCGTTCATTCGCGCGATTTCCTCGATGAGGTCGCACTCCGCGGTGCAGTCGAGGCGCCACGTGGGCACGCGGACCGTCACGCCGGCGGCGTCGCGCTTCTCGACGGCGAAGCCGAGGCTTTCGAGGATGCCGACCTGCCTGTCTTCCGGCACGTCCATGCCGATGACGGCCTTGGCGCGGGCGAAACGCAGGTCGAGGCGGAGCGGCTCGGGGGAGCGGGAGTCGTCCGCCACCGAACCCGTTGCGACCGTCGCGTTGGCGTACTTGCAAAGCAGGTGGCACGCGCGGCGGGACGCCCAGTCCGGCAGGAACGGGTCCACGCCGCGTTCGTAGCGGTGGGCGGCCTCGGTGTGGAGGCCGAGCGCCGTTTCGGTCTTCTTGATCCCGGGAGCGGCGAACGCGGCGGATTCGAGTAGCACGGAAGAGGTGTCCGGCTCGATTTCCGAGCCCTCGCCGCCCATCACGCCGGCGACGGCGAGCGGGCCTTCCTTGTCGGCGATGAGGAGCATCGACGGGTCGAGCTTGCGCTCCTGGCCGTCGAGCGTGCGGATCGTTTCGCCCTCGCGGGCATCGCGCACCACGATGCCGCCGTCGCGAACGCGGCGGTAGTCGAACGTGTGGAGCGGCTGGCCGCATTCGAGCATGACGTAGTTGGCGACGTCCACCACCACGTCGATCGAGCGCATTCCGCACAGTTCGAGGCGCTTGCGCATGAAGTCGGGCGAAGGCAGGCGCTCGACGTGCGGCAGGACGCGCGCGGTGTAGACGGGGCACGCGGCCCGGTTCCCGACCGAAACGGAGCAGAGGTCCGCGGCCTTGGCGGACGCATCCTCCGGGAAATCGACCGGCGGCATTTTGAGCGGGCGGCCGAGAATCGCGGAAAATTCGCGCGCGATGCCGAGGATGGAAAGGCAGTCGCCGCGGTTCCACGTGATCTCGACGTCGAACACCGTCTCCGGCTTGAGGTCCGGGTAGAGCTCGGCGAGCGGAGTGCCGGGGGCGACCGACGGGTCGAGCTCCATGATTCCGGAGCGGTCGGAAGAGAGGCGGAGCTCGCGCGCGGAGCAGAGCATGCCGAAACTCTCGACGCCGCGGAGCTTGCCCTTCTTGAGCACCTGGCCGTTCTCTGGCACCTTCGCGCCGACGTGCGCGAGCGGCGTGACGAGACCGGCGCGGCAGTTCGGGGCGCCGCAGACGATCTGGAGGCGCTCCTTGCCGTCGAAAACGGTGCAGACGTGGAGGTGGTCCGAATCCGGGTGCGGCTCGCAGGTTTCGACGAGCGCGGCGCAGATGCCGGAGAAATCGGCGCCGACGCGCTCGATCCCCTCGATTTCGATTCCTGCGAAAGTGATGCGGTCCGCCAGTTCCTTTTCGGAAAGGTCCGATATCTCGACGAACTCGGCGAGCCAACTTACTGGAAGCTTCATGGCTGTGTGTTTGTTTCCGCGTGACGCGTCCGCATTCTACCGCTTCCGCGCCGGATTGCAACTTCCGCCCGGCGGTCCGGGGTATTCGGTCAGGGATAGGGGTTATTGCTGATCCCGCGCTCCTTGACGAGACGGAAACTTTTCTCCTTGCCGGCTTCGGCCGCCTTGCGGGGCGGTGAAACCGGGCGAAAAACTTTTTTGAAAAAGGGCTTGACATTTA
>JAFUXX010000206.1 GCA_017476965.1 Kiritimatiellia bacterium
GCCGGCGCTTTCGCGGAGCGAAACGCAAGTGTCGCCGCGGCGGATGACGAGCTCCTCGATGCCGAGGTTCTTCACCGTCGCGAGTAGGCTTTCGAGCGCGGGGTAGTCCTGCGGGGCCATGAGGGGCTTGGCGGGCAGGGCAACGGGCGCGGCGTCCGCCTTGCGCTTCTTTTCCTCCTCGTCGGCGGGGATCGGCGGCCTGGCGGCCGGCGGCATCGCGCGCCACTGGAAGTAGGAAAGCGCGGGCTCCGGGAAGAGGCAGTACGAAAGGATGTCCTCCTCCGACTTGATGAGCGACGGCTCCACGGCGTCCACCGCGTGCGGGAGCATGGGCGGGAGGGCGTCCGCCGGGCGGCCGGAGAGCGGCTTTTCGCGGCCGAGGATTTTCTTGGAGAGCGCAGAATCGATCGGGGCGGGCGGGCGGCCGTAAAGACCGCGGACGTAGTTCTTCGTTTCCTCCGCCACCATCCCGTAGCGTTTGCCGGCGAGCACGTTGAGCACGGCCTGGACGCCGACGATCTGCGACGTGGGCGTGACGAGCGGCGGGTAGCCGAGGTCCGCGCGGACGCGCGGGACTTCGGCCATCACCTCGCCGATGCGGTCGAGAGCCCCCTGCTGCGAAAGCTGCGAGCGGAGGTTGGAGATCATCCCGCCGGGGATCTTGTGTTCGAGGATTCCCGGGTCGATGATGTCGTGCATCCGGTGCGCGGGCTCGCGCAGCGGGCGCAGGCCCTTGAAGAAGCGGTTGATCTCCGCCACCTTCTCCATGTCGAGACTCGGGGCGACGGCGCTGTCGGCGAAAATCGCGGCGACCGTCTCCACCGGCGGCTGGGAGGAAAAACCGGCCATCGCCGAGACCGCGCAGTCCACCGCGCCGGCGCCGGCGAGCGCCGCGGCGAGGTAGGTCGCGGTGGCCATGCCGCTCGTGGCGTGGGAGTGGATCTGGATCGGGATCGAGATTTCCTTGCAGAGCGCGGAAACGAGGCGGCGGGCGTCGAGCGGGGCGAGGATGCCGGCCATGTCCTTGATGCAGATGGAATCGACGCCCATCTGCTCCTGTTCCTTGGCGATGCGGACGAACTCCTCGATCGTGTGGACGGGCGAAACGGTGTAGCAGATCGTGCCCTGCGCGTGCGCGCCGTACTTCTTGATGAAGGCGACCGACTTCTCGATGTTGCGGTTGTCGTTGAGCGCGTCGAACGTGCGGAAGATGTCGATGCCGTTGCCGGCGGCGAGCGCGACGAAGCGCTCCAGCAGGTCGTCCGGGTAGTTGTGGTAGCCGAGGACGTTCTGGCCGCGGATCAGCATCTGCAGGGGCGTGTTCTTCGCGTGCGCCTTGATTTCGCGGAGCCGCTCCCACGGGTTTTCGCGGAGGAAACGCAGGCAGACGTCGAACGTCGCGCCGCCCCAGCATTCGAGAGAATAGTAGCCGGCCGAATCGATCGTGTCGATGATTTCGAGAATGTCCTTCGTGCGGATGCGCGTGGCCCAGAGGGACTGCGGCGCGTCGCGCAGCGTGGTGTCCGTTATGCGGAGCGGAACGCGGTTGCCGAGCAGGATCGAGTCGTCGATCGGGGCGATGCGTTCCGGACCGGGGGCCGAGATTTTCTTGGTCTTTTTCATGGCGTGGCGGCAATTCTACCGCAAACGGCCGCAAATTGCACCCGACCCGCCCCCGCGGCTTGTATTCGGTCAGGGATAGGGGTTGTGCTGGTTCCGCGCTCCCTGACGAGAGGATGATGTTCGTGTTGCCGGGAGCGGCCGCTAGGCGGGGCGTGCGGCTTCCGGCATGGCGTCCTTGGCCGGATCGTATTCCGGAAACA
>JAFUXX010000207.1 GCA_017476965.1 Kiritimatiellia bacterium
ACGGCGACTTCGTCGTGAACGACGTCGGCCTCGACTTCTTCACCTGGCTGTACTGGCGCTTCAGGACGGGCAAGAACGAGTTCCGCCTCTCCAAGAACGGGCCGCCCGCGAAGGTGGAGCTCGACGGCCCGATTTCGCTCGTGCTGCAGGGCGAAGGCGCGTTCCGCACGTCGCTCGCGGACGGCACCCCGCTCTTCAGCGCCGAGGCGAAGACCGCGCTGCTCGGCGGCAAGAAAGTCTCCGGGTTCAAATTCGCGATGGAACTCGGCGAGGCGAAGTACCAGTGCTCCGTGACGGCGCCGTCGTTCTGCTTCCGCTCGGCCAAGCCGCCGGCGACAGACCGCAACCGCGACGAAAACGCGGCGTTCCTCGACCACATGGCGGGGCTGCAGGATTTCGCCGACGCGTTCTACGGGCTCTACGGCGAATTCCTGCGCGAGCGCTCCGACGCCGGGGCGTGGACGGGCACCGTGGCCGCGATCCGGGAATGGATGCCCGGCATGGACGAAAAGGCCTAGCGGGGAGGATTCCGGCAATGTTGCAGCATCCGCCCCTGGTGCTGGAGGGGTACAGGAACCTCCACTACGAAATCCGCGAAATCGTGGAGTTCGGCCACGCGCTCCAGCGCCTCGGCCGCCCGATCACGTGGGAGAACATCGGCGACCCGGTCGCGGCCGGCGAAAAGGTCGAGCCCTGGATCAAGGAAATCGTCGCCGACCTCGTCGCGCACGACGAAAAGTCCTGGGCCTACTGCCCGAGCCGCGGCGTCCTCGCGACGCGCGAATTCCTCGCCGACAAGGCGAGCGCGCGGCCCGGCGGCGTGAAAGTCGGGCCGGACGACATCCTCTTCCTCAACGGCATCGCGGACGGCGTGGACAAGGTCTACGACCTCATGAAGAAGGACGCCCGCGTGCTGATGCCTTCGCCCTCGTACCCGACGCACACGTCCAACGAAGGCAAGCGCGGCGACTACCCGCACCTGCAGTTCCGGCTCGATCCGGCGCAGGGGTGGCTGCCCGACCTCGACGAAATCGAGAACAAGGTCAAGTACAACCCGCAGGTCGTGGCGATCGCGCTCGTGAATCCCGACAACCCGACCGGCGCCGTGTACCCGCGCAAGACGCTCGAAGGCATCGTTGCGATCGCCCGCAAGTACGGCCTCTTCGTGATCTGCGACGAGATCTACTGCAACATCGTCTTCAACGGAGTGGAGAAGGTCCACCTCTCGCAGGTGCTCGGGGACGACGTCCCGGGCCTCGCGCTGCGCGGCATGAGCAAGGACGTGCCCTGGCCCGGCTCGCGCTGCGGCTGGATCGAAATGCTCAACCGCAAGGTCTCCCCGGCCTTCGAGGAGTACTGCGGGGTGCTCGTGAAGAGCAAGATGATGGAAGTGTGCTCCACCACGCTTCCGCAGATGGCGCTGCCGCGCATCTACGGCGACCCGCGCTTCCAGGCGCTCAAGGCCCGCCGCGCCAAGATGTTCGAAGCGCGCGCCAACCAGGTCTGGGAATACTTCCGGACCGTGCCGGGCGTGATCGCGCGCCCCGTGCACGGCGCGTTCTACTACGCGGTCACGTTCGAGGACGGCGCGCTGCAGCCGGGGCGGACGCTTCCCATCGCCGACCCCGAAGTGCGCGCGTTCGTCGAAAAGTCCTGCGAAGGCGTGGCGCCGGACAAGCGCTTCGTGCAGTACATGATGGGGTCCGAAGGCGTGTGCGTGACGCCGCTCACCGGCTTCCACACCGATCTCAACGGCTTCCGCATCACGCTGCTCACTCCGGACGACGCCGAGCGCGCCCGCACGCTCGAGCGCATCGGCGCGTCGATCCGCGCCTACATCGGGTGACGTCGTGAAAGCGCGGCGCCGCAACGGGGAAACAACCGCGGACGCGGCGCCGCCGCGCCCG
>JAFUXX010000208.1 GCA_017476965.1 Kiritimatiellia bacterium
AGGAGCCTTTGCAGCCGGGGCGGGAGCCTTTGCGGCAGGCGCGGGGGCCGAAGGAGCGGGAGCCGGAGCCGGGGCGGGAGCGGGGGCGGCCTTTGCGGAAGGCGGGACTATCGCCGGCGCGTCGGGAACGGCCTCGACGGGGTGCCCGAACGAAATGAACGCCGCCGCGCGTTCGCGGGCGGCGTCCAATGCGGGAGCGTCGGCGTCGACGCGGAGGCGGATGGCGTCCGCGGCCGTGAGACTCTTCGCCGCGAGGGCGGCCTGCACTTCCTTTTCCTCCTTCGCGAGGTCCGCGGCGAGCGGACGTTTGAAGCCGTTGCGGAGGGTCTGCAGGTCGTCGTCGTCCAGCGTGCTGACGACGGTGGTGATTTCCAAATCGAGCGCGGCGGCCTGGCGGAGCAGGTCGCGGTCGCTCGTCTTGAGTTCCTGTGCGAGTTCGAAGAGTCTCATGCGGAAAAATCCTGGTTAGGCGACGGGCTCCCCATCGGGGGCGGTATCGGCGGCGTCAGCGGAGGGGGCGCCGTTGGCGGGAAGGCTTTCGAGGAGGCTGCGCTCGGCGGCGAGCCAGACGGTGCGGGCTTCGGGTTCGGCCAGCGTCGGCATGTCGCCGTTTCCGGAATCGGCCAGCTGCGCGACGAACTCCGCGAGCGTCGTTTCGATGATGCCTTCGGCGGAGAGGAAGCCGTGCGCGGCGGCCGCTTCCGCGGACGCGGCGGGGACCCCGAGCGTTTCGGCGAGAGCGGCGATCTTGGCCTTGAGCCCGGCCTGGAACGCCTCTTCGCGCGAGCGGCGCTGGTCCGCGGTTTCGCCGTAGGCGTCGAGCTCGCGCACCGAAACGTCCCATCCGATGAGCTCGGAGGCGAGACGGGTGTTGATGCCGCCCTTGCCGATCGCGGGCGTGAGGCCGCCGCTCTGCACGTAGGCCGTCACGAGGCGGCGGGAGCGGTCGATTTCGACGCGCTGCACGGTGGCCGGCGCGAGGGCCGCCACGGCGAACTTCTCGATGTCCTCGTTCCACGGGACGATGTCGATCTTTTCGCCGTTGAGTTCGGAAATCACCTGGCGGATGCGGGCGCCGCGGGCGCCGACGCACGCGCCGACGGGGTCGATCTTGGACGTGCGCGAGCGGACGGCCATCTTCGTGCGGATGCCGGCCTGGCGCGCGATTTCGACTATTTCGACCGTGCCGTCCTTGATTTCGGAGGACTGCTCCGCGAAGAGCGCGCGGACGAAGGACGGGTCGGTGCGGGAGAGCTTCACGCACGGGTTGCCCGCGGGCTCGTCGATCATCTTCACGCGGCGGCGGCCGATCCAGGTGCCCTGGCCGGGCTCCTCGCCGTCTTCGAGGCGGCGCGGGTCCTGCTCGGTGCCGACGAAGCGGATCACGGCGCGGAAGCTGTCGCCCTGCGAAAGGCGGTCGTTCTTCATCCTGTCGCGGCCCTTGAGGATCGCTTCGCCGCCGTCCACGAGGTCGCAGAGCGCGTCCTTGTGCGAGACCTGGCGCACGACCGCGGTCACGATTTCGCCGACGTGCCCGGAGTAGCGGCGCAGCATGATGTCGCGCTCGCTCTCGTGCATCCCCTGGATGATGGCCTGCTTGGCCGTCTGCGCCGCGATGCGGCCGAAAACGCGCGGGTCCACCGGGGTTTCGATCGTGTCGCCGGGAACGGCGTCCGGCTTCGTCTTGCGGGCGACGGCGAGGGAAACGTAGCCCGTGCCGGTCGCTTCGTCGGAGACCACGCGGCGCTCCCATGCGCCGATGGCGAGCGTGTGCGGGTCGATTTCCACGCGCACGTCGCCGGACGTGGCGAGGCTCTTCTTCGCCGCCGCCTGGAGCGCGTTGGCTATGGTGTTGAGCATCGCTCCGCGGCCGATGCCGCGTTCGCGCTCCAAGGTGCGCAGAATCGTGTCGAGTTCGTTGTTCATGGGGACGGGTCCTCCCGTGCCGCCCGCACGCCCGCGCGGGACTTGGCGTAAAGCAAAGAAAATGCGTCGGCGGAAAAAATCCCGCCGTCGCACCGGACGAACGGGGCCGGATGATACCGGAACGGCCGCTTCCAGTCAACGGAAATCGGCTTCCGTCCGCCGCCCTGGCGGAGATCGCGTCAGCGGCGGCGGCCGACTATCGCCAGCGTCGAAGGGATGCGGTCGAGCTGCCCGCCGTGGTCCGCCCAGTCGTCGCTCGTGTACGGGGCGGTTTTCGCGGCCGGGGGTTCGGCGAGGCGCACCACTTCGAGCCCCGCGTCCGAGAACCAGTCGAACCAGGCGGACACCGGCCACGCGCGGGACACGACGTGGCCGCAGGCGTCGTCGCGGACGTCGTCCGGCGGCGAAAAGTAGTCCGTCAGGAAGAGCCCCGCGCCGGCGTCCCCGGCGTCGCGCCCGTTTTCGTCCTCGAATTCGCCTTCGATCCACTCGCCGTTGAAGAGCGGGTGCACGGTCGACACCGCCACGTGCCCGCCGCGTTTCGCCGCGCCGGCCATCGCCTTCACGACGGGACCGGGGTCGTCAACGAACTCCAGCGCGTGCGAGGAGTGCACGAGGTCGAATTTGCGCCGCGGGAACGCCGCGGCGAAGTTTTCGAGCGGCGCGACGGCGAATTCCACGGAAACGCGGCTTTTCGCGGCGATCGCCCGCGCCCGCGCGATCTGCTCCGGCGACGCGTCCGCGGCGGCGCACCGCCACCCGCGGCGCGAGAGCCACACGCTGTTCTGCGCGCCGCCGCAGCCGAGTTCGAGCGCGGTCGCGCCGGCGCGGGGACGCGGCGGCAGCAGCCGCAGCGTCTTTTCGCCCGGTATCTGCGGCCCCCAGTGGAAGTCGCGGACGTCGATGCGCGTTATGCGCGCGTACTCGGGGCTGAGCGCGTCCCAGTACGCGCGCTGCGCCGCGACTGCGATTTTTTCCCGTCCGCCGCTCATTCCGCCGGAACGGCCCACGAGGGGTCGGGATCGAGGTCGAATGCGGCGGGGGAGGGGATTCCGCGCCCGGCGCCGGCCAGTGCGGCCACCATCGCCGCGTTGTCGCCGCAGTGTTTCGGGAGCGCGAGCAGGAGGCGCACTCCGAGCGCGTCGCACGACTCCGCGAGCCGCGCCCGCAGCCGGGAGTTGAGCGACACTCCTCCGCCGACGGCGAGGAACTTGGCGCGCTCGCGCTTGAGCGCGATTTCGCAGCGGCGCACGAGCGCCCCGACCACGGCCTCCTGGTAGTCGCAGCAGAGCTGCGCGACTTCGTCCTCCGAACGCGGCGGTTCGTTTTGCACCTTGTGCAGCAGCGCGGTCTTGAGTCCGCTGAAACTCGTGCAGAGCGCGGGGTCGAGCCCGCCCGTCGAGGCGCCTTCGCGGACGCGGCCTTCGGGGAAAACGCCGGTGCGCGGCGTGCGCCCGCGCGAAAGCCTGTCCACCACCGGGCCGCCCGGGTAGCCGAGGCCGAGCAGTTTCGCGGCCTTGTCGAGCGCTTCGCCGGCGGCGTCGTCCATC
>JAFUXX010000209.1 GCA_017476965.1 Kiritimatiellia bacterium
CGGGCATCTTGCCCGCGGCGCTGGGGGTGCGGCGCTGGGGGTGCGGCCTCTGGCCGCGCCGAATTCGCGGGCTGGAAGCCCGCGCTCCCAGGGGGGGGCCGCCGGGAGGCACCATGGCAAAGGACCGGCGGGACTGGCGCGACTGGCGCGACAGGCGGCCGGGGACTGGCGCGATGATTGCCAATCCCGCCAATCCCGCCGGTCCCGCCAGTCCCGCCGGTCCCGCCGGTCCCGCTGGTCCTTGAAAACAAAGCGGCCCGCTCAAAGAGCGGGCCGACCAGTGCGGATGAACGGCGGCTGGAGGTGAATGGCGCGGCGAGACGCCGCATTCGCGGGCTGGAAGCCCGCGCTCCCAGGCGGCCTCGCCACATCATTCCGCGGGCGAGCCGCCCGCGCCCCGACAAACTACCGACCCTACCGGAGGGTGATGACGGTGGCGTGGGGAATTGTGATGTTGCACGCCCGTGAAACGGCAACCAGCTCTTCGCCGGCGACGGGCACGCAATCGACAGGATCGCCGTAGGCGACGAGCGGGGCTTCTTCGGTTGGCACCGTGGAACCGCTGCTTCCGTAGTAGATGCATGGGACGCCGCTCGTGGTCGCCGAAAGGTACACCTCGCCCGTAACGCGGTCGTAGAAGCCGCCCTCTCCGCCGACGGAGACGGGAACGAAGTCGCGGACCAATCCCTCCCGCTCCCAGATGCGGCAGGATTGGATGGTCGCGCCTTCAAGGAAGTGGTCCACCGCCATGGTGTCCGTTCCGGCTACGTAGTCGCGCGTGGTGCGGGCAAAGAGCGCGATGGGCCATGTCGAGGTCGCGGTGCGCGAGGTTCCGGTATAGGTGAAGCGGTTGTTTCCACCCGTCGTGTGGTTGGTGACCGAGAACAGGTAGCCGGCTGCAAGTCCGTCGTTGGCGTCGAGCGAGATGGTCTGGAACTGCGTCGTGGGGAGGGACCAACCTTGGTTGAGGTAGTTGCCGACGCCGTCCTGGCAGCATGTGTACCAACGCTGGCCAGCAGACCCGACGTCATTGGCATAGACGGCATAGGAGAATCCCACTGCGGCGTTGCCCGAATCGACCCCGAACGGGCGCTGCTCAGTGATGGTGTCGTTGTCCATCTGGAACGTCATCTCGGTGCGGGTTCCCGGTCCGGCATGGACTCCGGTGTTGATCCACTGCTTTCGGTTCTGCCGCAGAAGGGGAACTTCGTAGTCGTATGGGAGAGCGTCTTCGACGAGAAAACCCCGGCAGACGGTAAAGCCCTGCGCGAGGAGGTTGGACGAGCACGCAACGGTGATGGTCGCGGCGTTGTCCGTGACGCGCCCGACGCGCTGGAAGTGCGCCCACGACGAAAGCGCGTCGCCCTTGTCCTCGGCATCCCACGCGAGATAGAGCGCATGGGCGGAGCCGACGGCTGCGGGAAGTTTCACGAGGATGTTCGTGACGCCCGTTCTTCCGCGATAGTCGATTCCCTCGAACGCGCGGGGAGCCCCCGGTGTCGAGAGAGAGACGGCGTCGGAGGCGGAAAGCGCCGTCTCGCCAGCCGCGGGCGCGGCGGCGAGGGCGGAGCCTCCCGCAAGGAACGGATCGGCGACGGCGGAGTAGAACACACCGCCGGAAACGGCGTCGTACATCGCGCCGCGTCCGTTCGACGAGCAGGGGAGAAAGTCTCGCACGAGCGTCCCGTTCGCGCCGCCGTCTCGGATCTGCATGGACTGGACATGACCGCCACGCACGATGTTTGCGGCGGCGATGGAGTCCGCTCCGGACGCGAAGGACTTGCGGGCGAAAAGCGGCAACGTTCCGGCGGCGGTGGCGGTGCGCGAATGGCCGGCCTGCGCGGTGTGCGTCATGCCGTTGCCGTTGTAGAGCTGCTTGAAGGTGTAGTTGCCCGTGGTGGCGTCGAGGGTGTGCGTGACGTATCCGGCGGCGGAGGCGTTCCAGCCGGTATTGGCGGTTTGCCAGTCCCCCGAGCCATCGCGGCAGTTGGCCGCCCACTTCCCCTGTCCCTGAATGTACAATTCGAACGCAAGTAGCGATGTGCCATCAGAGGAGCCGACGCCGAAGAGGTACTGCTGCTTCGTGTCCACCTCGTCGAGCCAGGCCGTGAGGGTGACGGCGGTCGTCGGTCCGGGCTTCACGCCGGTGTCGAGCCACTGGGTGCCGGTCTGGCGGAGGGTCTCTACGAGCGTGTCGTAGGGGAGCGCGTTCTCGACAAGAAACGCGCGGCAGTAGCCGTGGGAGCCGGCGGCGAGGGAGGAGACGACGGCGCTCGCGGAGGTGGCGTCGGCGGCGATGCGGCCGACGCGCTGGAACGAGGCCCAGGCGGAGGGGTCGGCACCCTTGTCAGCGTCGTCGAACGCCAAGTAGAGCGCGTGGTCGTCGCCGGCGGCACCGGCCTCGAACGCGACGGATACGCGCTTTTCACCGGAGGCGGATTGCGTGTAGGAAATTCCCGTGATGGATCGGGCCTGTACGTTCAACGTTGCGCCGAACGCCAGCGTCGCGGCGGCGGCGAGAAGGATGCTGTGATGGTTGTCGGGTTTCATGGCTTTGCGTGGTGGTTGGGTGGCAGGTGACTGGATTCGGAGGCGGGCGCATTCCGGTAGGGACGGCGCAAGGGTAGCATGGAAAGTCTCGCGGATGGATACAAATCAGACACAAAAATCGGATACATATTCAACACTAATGCGGGGCGGATCAGCGGCGGCTTTGGATGTGGCGCTTGTAGGCCTCCCAGGCGGGCTTGGGGGAGAGGTCGCGGTGGCAGAGGCCGAAGTGGTGCTCGCTGTAGAAGGGGTCGCCTTCGGGCGCCTGCATTTCGTAGGGAAAGAAGGCCTCGACGCCCTCGGCCTCGGCGATTTCGAGGGCGCGGGTCAGGTATTTGGCCTGAAACTCCTCGGTGGCGCCGCCGTTGAACACGGCGCCCGACGAGACGACCAGCGCGCCCTTGAGGTCGCTGCCGAGCAGGAACACCGCCGCCGCGATGGCGGGGGCGCCCTTGGCGTCGCTCGCGACGAGGAGCGGCACCATGCGGTCGCCGGGGGCGAGGCGGGCGCCGGAGAAGAAGCGCGACACCGGGCAGCCCGCCGGGTCTCCCTTGTAGCCGTGCGCCAGCGCTTCGTCGGTGGGAAAGGCGCGGGCTTCGCGCGGCATGTCGGAGTCCGTCCACCAGGCCTTCCAGCCCAGGTGGAGCGACGCCTTCACTGCGTTGCAATCGACGCCCTCGACTCGGCGGCCCGCCGAGTCGAGGGCGTAATACATCGGGACGCCGCCAAGCGAAACGAGGACTCCGCCGTCGCGGACGAACGCGCGAAGCGCGGGGAGCGCGTCGAGAGGAAAGCTTTCGGTGTGGAGCATGACGGCGTCCACTGCGTTGGTGGAGAGTTCGGCGGCGAGCCGCGCGGGGCCCCAGGCCTCGGCGGTGGAGCCGGGGGGAAGGATGTCGCGGAGGCCCGCGGCCTCGGCCTCTCCGGCACCGTCCTCGGAGAGTTTGGCGTAAACGACCCGCCAGACCTTGCGCTCGGGGCGGGCGATGGCGAGTCCGGCGAGGAGGGTGTAGGCACCGTCGAGACGGCGCGCATGGGTGGGCCAGCCGATCTCGGTGATCCAGAGGGGCTTGCCGGCGTCGCCGTGCCGCTCCATGACCGCGCGGACCCTGCGGATGGAGGAGTCGAGAAAGCCGTCGGGGGCGCTGGGCCAGGTGTAGGGGTGGATGTTGACGATGTCCATCGCGGACGCTCCGCCGTTCGCGTAGATGCCCTCGATGAAGTCGGCGTCGGCGCCGGCGGTGCCGCCCATCATGACGCGGATTTCGGGCGCGACGGCCTTGACGGCGGCGCAGGTGCGCCGGAGCAGTTCGGCGTATTGCGCGGCGTCGGGCGCGGACTTCCAGAAGAAGGGAAGGTTCGGCTCGTTCCAGACCTCCACGACGTCGAAGTGCCTGCGGTAGCGCCGGACGACGGCGGCGACGAAGCGGCACCACTCGTCGAGGTGGTCCATGACATGGCCGGGATAGGCGCCGGGGTTGTCGTAGTCGAGGATGGGCAGGACGCGGATGTTGCGGGAGTCGGCGTCGGCGACGAGGCGGTCGTAGCGCCTGAAGTCCCACTTTCCGGGCGCGGGCTCGATGGTCGCCCACGTGAAGTCGCACCGGACGCGGCGGATGCCGGCCTTCCGCATCATCCGGAATTCCTTGTCGCGGATGTCGAACTCGTCGCCGCCGACATGGGCGCAGATGCCGAATTCCATGGCCCGCGCGGGGGCGGCGGCGAGGGCGAGGGCGGCGGCGGAGAGGGCGATTTGGGGGAATCGAACTTTCATGGACGCGAAAAGTCTAGCGGACGAAAAGGATCGTGGGAAGGGGCGGGTGGGAGGCGGGATCGAGTGGATCGGTGCCGGCGCGGCGCTCGGCGGCGTTGCCGAAGCCGTCGCCGTCGGGGTCGCCGTCGGGGTCGCGCGGAATGCCCAGCGCATCGAACCACGCGAAGGGGATGCCGCCGACCGACGAGACGGAGCCGGAGGCGAAGTCGGGCGCGAGGCCGGGGGCGTGGTAGGCGAGCACGAGGTCGTCGACGGCCGTGGCGCCGGAAAAGTGGACTTGCGAGAGCCTGCGGGCGGAGGAGGCGGTGCCGGGAAGGCGGAACCAGGAGCCTCCGGCGCCACGCGCCGCCGGGGTGCGCCAGCCGGCGGCGGCGACGAGGCAGCTGCCGTCGAGTCGCACCTGGGCGAAGGCGAGTCCGTCGGGGTTCGAGGAATAGTCCACGTCGAACGAGACGCGCAGCCAGGCGCCGTTTTCGTATGCCGGGGACGGGGCCCCGGCTGCCAAACTCCAGCCCAGGCGCGTCCAGACGGGGGCGCCGGAGTCGTCGGCGTGGAAGAGCCACGGGGCGCCGTCGGGATCGAACACGAGGCGGACCTGCGCGGCGGGGTCTGGTTCGATGGTGGTCTGCCAGTCGTCGCCGTCCTGGCGGGTGACCTGGACGAGCATGTCCACGCTCTGGCTGTCGCGGGCGAAGGCGTCGGGGTAGGTCCGCAGGACTTCGTCGGAAATGGAGAGAACCCGAGTGTGCGTTTCGGCGGGGAGCGGAACGCCCGGAGGGTCGCCGACGTCCGGCGTCGCGGCGGCGACGGCGCCGATGCCGGACCAGCCGGGGAGCGCGGACGCCGCCGTGCCGGAGGCGTAGGCCTCGAAGGAGTCCGTCCCCATGACGGTGCGCGGGGAGGCGGTCACATCGACGTAGGCGGTGAAGTCGCCGGGGGAAGTCGGATCCTCTTCGAAGTGGACGGAGGTGGTCCAGCCGAGCGCGGCGGCGTTGTCGGACACTGCCACGTCGCCGTCCGAGAGCGGGCCGGGGACGGTGATGGTGGCAATGCTTTCGGCGGAGGAGAGGGAGCCCTCCGGGACGCAGTACACGACGCGCCCGCCGTCGATGCCGGAGACGAACTGCGCGGTGTCGAGGTCCACGCGCACCGTGCCTTCGCCGGCGACGACGCGTCCGGACCCCGTGGTGCCTCCGTCGATGACGAGCGTTCCGGCGCCGGTTTTGCGGAAGGTGCCGGACAGGGGCGAGGAAAGCGTGAAGGTCTGTCCGGCGGGCACGTCGATGCGGGCGGTGCCGCCCTCGGCGACGAGGGGGCGCGCGGACTCGAAGGTCTGTCCGTCCGCGAACGGCGCGAGGGCCGCGCCCTTGCGGAGCGTGACGGCGCCGGCGCCGGAGGGGCCGGCGAGCGAC
>JAFUXX010000210.1 GCA_017476965.1 Kiritimatiellia bacterium
CCGCCGGCGCGACGACGCGCACCGTGCGCCCGGCCCACGCGGAGAGCGCGACCTGCGCCGCGCCGGAATCGGCGTCGAGAGCGGAGAGGAAGAACGCGGGGGCGTCCCATCCGCAGTCCGCGGCGGCGCCGGTTTCGTGCAGCGTTTCGTTGTCCGACACCGGATCGCCGGCGACTTCGAACGCGCCGAGCAGGTTGCACGAGAGATCCGCGTTCCACTGCTCCTCGGGGTTGGCGAAGCGGACCGCGCGGCGCACGGGGTACGTGGGCGGATCGTCGCCGAACATCGGGCAGCGCACGCGCAGCCACGCGAGCCAGCGGCCGGCGGGCATGGAGGCGGGCAGGTCGACGGAAAGCCGCACGGTCGAGGTTTGCGGGCTCGGCACCGAGGCGCCGAAGTCCGTCGAGACCGGGCATGTCCAGAACGAACCCGCGCCCGGGCCGGGACCGCCTTCGGAAACAGGGGCGGGGGAGAGGACCACCTCCGTGACGTTGGAGAGGAACAGGTCGCCGAAGCCGGTGTTCTCGATGTCGGCGGAGAGACCCAGCGTGCCGCCGGGCGCGACCTGCGGCGCGAGTTTCGACGCGCGCAGGACGAACCTGTAGCCGACGTGGTTCTGCATGAACGAGAGCAGCGACGCGCCGTCCCACGCGGAAACGTCGGGCATGCCGTCGAACGCGAACTCTTCGACCGAGAACGTGCGCTCCGCGAGGAGCCGCGCGAGCGTCATGGCGTTGGTGTGCGTGTCGCGCACGTAGGAGAGGTGCGAGTCGTACCACTCCTTCACGACGTTCCACGTTTTCGCCGAGGGGTCGTCGGACGAAACGGGCAGCACGACGGGCGAACTTCCTTCGTGCGCGTAGCCCTCGGTTTCCGTCGCGAACTCGCCGCCGTACGGCACGCGGCGGCGGCTCTTGAGGTAGGCCATGCCGTTTTCGCGCGAGAGGCCGTTGGAGTCCGTCCACAGGAACGTGCCCCAGTCCTCGAAATTGCCGAGGTACGCGTCGTTGAAGAGGCCGACGCGGCCGTCGGGGTCGAAATCGTCCGCTTCGGCCAGTATCTCCGCGGCGGTGACGTTCCCCGTTTCGCGGCAGAGCCAGGCGAGGTCGGCCGTGTCGCGCACCTGGAGCGCGATCCGCTTGTCGAGCGCTTCGAGCCACGCGAGCGAAAGCGCGCGGGAACAGGCGCGCGTGTCGTACTTCGACGAATGGCCTTCGCCCTGCGGGCCGATCATGCCTGATTCGACGGAGACCACGACGTCCGCGTACTCGTCGAGCACCTCCGCGAGCTGGCTCACGTGCAGCAGGAGCGTGTCGAACGACGCGGGTTCGCACCCCGTGTGGCCGTCCCAGTCGTAGGCGAAGCGCACCGTGACCGCCGCGCCGTTCGCGCGGCCCGTCGCGAGGAGCGCGCGCAGCGCGTCGAGCGCTTCGGGCGAGACCGGCACGTCCGCGCCTCCGACGAACATGTTGGTGACCGCGGTCGCTTCGCCGGTGTCGGGATCGGTTCCGGTGACGATGCGCCGCCCGCGCTCGCCGTATTCGTTGCCCGCCGAGAAGTCGGACAGCTTGAACATCGGGGTCAGGTACCCGGAGAGGCCGTTCCTAACGAAGAGCCCGGTCATGTTGCCGTCCGCCGGGAGCTTGATCCACTTGCCCATCGCCTCGGCGAAGTGCGTGCGCGCGGGATTCTGGTACAGCAGGTCGGGAGTTTCCGTGAAGTCGAGCCCTTTGGCGGGTTCGAGCCCGGCGTCGGGGTCCTGGATCTGCGTGCCGGAGAACCGCCCGAACGCGCCTTCGCCGCAGAAGCCCACGCCCGAGACGCGCTCCGCATCCGCCCCGAGCGGGAGCCACTCGGCGCCAGTCGCGGCGTCGCGCAACGCGGTGCCGCCGACCG
>JAFUXX010000211.1 GCA_017476965.1 Kiritimatiellia bacterium
GCCGCCGCCGAAGCGCGCGAGCAGCTCGCCGCCATCCGCGCCGAGGGTTTCGCCGTGCCGCAATCCGGGCCGTCCGCCGCGCGCGAAGCCGCCGAAGCGCTGCGCACCGAGTCGCTTTGCCTCGCGTCGGTCGCCTACCTCGAAGCCTGCCTCGCCGAAGTGCAGGCAGGAGTCGGCTCCCGCGGCTCCTCGATCGTGCTCGATGAATCCGGCGCCGCCATCCCGGAAAATCCATCCTTCCGCGCCTTCGTGCAAGAAACCGAGCTTGTCCCTGAATGCGACGCTTGCGAAACGGTTTTCACGAACCGTTTCTCCCCCTGCCGCCCCATCCCGACACCCGACAACTGGTTCGAAAATGTCTGGCGCGATTACCGCGAAGGCCGCGTTTTCGCCCAAAGCCCTGCCGCATCACACCCATAGACTTTTTGCAAATCGGAGCCTGCCATGCCTCGCTATCCCGCGCCGCCAGTCTTTCGCACGCCCGCAGATTTCCGCGCGCACCTGCGCGGTCTTGGCGCTTCGTTCGATCTCGACGATTCGATCCTTCCCGCGCCGTCGTCGCCGCTTGCGCAGCCGTTCAAGTTGCGCTCCGGCCGCACCATCGGCAACCGCTGGTGCGTGCTTCCGATGGAAGGGTGGGATTGCCTGCCGAATGGCGCGCCGGGCGAAAACACGCGCCGCCGCTGGCTGCGCTTCGCGACAGGCGGCGCGAAGCTCCTCTTCGGATGCGAAGCGTGCGCGGTAATGGAAAGCGGCCGCAGCAACACGCGGCAGATGACCATCACCGAGGAGACCGCGCCCGCGCTTGCCGCGCTTCTTGCCGATTGCCGCCGCGCCCACGCGGAAAAATTCGGCACCGCCGACGATCTTCTCGTCGGGTTGCAGCTCACGCATTCCGGGCGCTACAGCCACCCGCACGACGATGCGAAGCTGGAGCCCGTGACCGCGTATTCGAACCCGCTTCTCGACAATAAGTTCGGCTGCTCCGCGGCAAATGTCGTTACCGACGCCGAGATACCCGGCATCGTCGCCGCCTTCGGACGCGCCGCCGCGCTCGCGCAAAAATGCGGATTCGACTTCGTTGACGTCAAATGCGCGCACGGCTACCTCGCCTACGAGTTTCTCGGCGCGATCGAGCGCCCTGGCCCCTACGGCGGCTCGTTCGAGAATCGCACCCGTTTCTTCCGCGAATGCGTGGCAGCAGTGCGCGCCGCCGCGCCGGGCCTCGAAGTCGCGACACGCTTTTCTCTCTTCGACATGATCCCGTTCGAAAAAGGGCCTGACGGGATCGGTCGTCCCATGAGTATCCCCGGCGTCGCCGGGCCCGGCGCATACCCGTATGCCTTCGGCGGCGACGGCACCGGGCTCGCCGCCGATCCCGAGCTGCGCGAGCCGATCGCGTTCCTGCGCCTCTGCCGCGACCTCGGCATCGAGCTCGTCTGCACCACGATCGCGAGCCCGTACTACGCCCCGCACGCGCAACGCCCGGCGTACTTCCCGGTGTCAGACGGCTACCTCGCGCCCGAAGATCCGATGACCGGCGTCGATCGCCAGATTCGCGCCGTCGCGAAAGCCAAAGCCGCCATGCCCGAGATCGCCTGCGTTTCGGCCGGCCTCACCGCCCTTCAAGAGTACTTGCCGCACGTCGCGCAGCGCCTCGTCCGAGAAGGCCTCGCCGATTTCGCCGGCTACGGCCGCATGGTCCTTTCATATCCCGACCTTCCATCCGACTCCCTTCGCGGCATCCCCCTCGAAAAGTGCAAAATCTGCCGCACCTTCGGCGATTGCACCACCGCCCCCCGCCACGGCATCGTCTCCGGCTGCTACCCCCTCGACCCCGCCTACCGCACCTCCCCCGCCGCTCCCCTCGTCCGCGCCTGCAAGTTCAAGGCGTAAGACCGCGATCCATCCGCCGGTACCGCGGGATTGCATTCCGGGCGGGGGAGGCGAGGATATTTGATCCAAAATCAACGCTTTCGGGGCCGCACGGCGCGTATAATTGCGGCGATCCGGGGGCGGTGCGGGACGGGCGCGGTCCGGTCCTCCGCCCCTGCCGAAATTCCATGCAACGGAGCAACAAATGAACTCGAAAACGAAATCGGCCGCCATGGCGCTTTTGGCGGCGCTGGCCGCCGTCGCGCCGGTCCGCGCGGAGACGCCCGACAAGTTCGTGCGCTACGTCGAGGCGACGGGCTCGCAATACGTCGACACCGGCGTCGTCGGCCGCCACGGCACCAAGGCCGAATGCAAGGTCGAATGGATGAACCTCGCCGACTCCGCGTTTCTCGCGAGCGGCTACTGGTCGAACAACACCCGCTTCTACGCCTGCTGGTGCAGTTCGGCTTCCGGCAACATGTTCACGGCGCAGGGAACCGGAGACAAGGTCAACAACGGCCAGGACCTGCTGTTCGAGAAGAAGCGGATCTACACCTACGCGACGGACTTCTCCGCGGCCGACGGGAACGGCATGTCTACGAACACGGTCGAGATCGACGGCACGAAGGTTTTTTCGAAGGCATACGCCGCGCTCGACACGCAAGCGAACCTCTACGTATTCGCGAACAACCAGAACGGCACGGCTGCCGGGTTCTCCAGGACGCGCTGCTACGGGCTCAGGATCTGGCAGGACGGAACGCTCGTCCGCGATTTCAGTCCCTGCGTCCACGGCGGCCGCGCCGGCCTCTACGACGCCGTGAACGACCGCATCCACTACTCCGCGTCCGGCACCGATCTGGCATACGATACAAACTGCGACGTGCCCGACGCCTTCATCGACTACGTTGAGTCCTTCGGCAACTCCTACGTCGACACCCGCGTCGTCGGGCGCTCCGGCACGGCCGCGAAAATGGAGATGGCGTGGATCGGGACGAGTTCCGACCAGGCGCTGCTCGATTCCAGGGACGGAACCAACAAGCGCTTCTACCTCGTGCACCGCAACACCGGCGACAAATGGCTCTGGGGCTACGGCTCGTACGGCACGTTCGGCTCCTTTTCGCCCGGCGGGCGGTACTGCATCGACGCGTCGTTCGCCGCGGGTAGCCAGACGGTCACGGTCCGCGAAGGCGGCCCCGACGGAACCGTAACGGGAAGTTATTCGGCGAGCGACGGCGCTTCCGTCGACACCGGACGCAGCATGTATCTCTTCTGCTGCAACCAGAGCGGCGCCGCGCTCGCCAAGCAGTATTGGGGCAAGGCGCGCGTCTATTGGCTGCAGCTCTTCCAGGACGGCGAAATGGTCCGCGACTTCAGGCCGTGTCTCAAATACGGGCAGGCCGCGCTCTACGACGGCGTCTCCAAGACGATCTTCTACCCCGAGGGCGACCCGCTCGGATACGACAACTCCGTCGCCGCGGACCCCGGGAAGCTCGTGTTCGTCGATTACGTCGAGTCCGACGGCTTCACGCACCTCGACACGCAGGTTGACGCAAGCTCGCCGACCCGCGCCACCGGCGAAATGGCGTGGATGCAGATGCGCACGCAGAGCCAGGAGAAGCAGTATTTCTGCGACCAATACCGGTCGTATCTCGCGTGCGGCTGCTACAACGGCGCCTCGGACGCAAACCGCTTCTATTTGGTCACGGAGACCGCCCAGAAGCCGTGGATCGGATACGGCAACAATACTCTGTCGTTCGGATCGGCCTTCGTCGCAGGGCGCAAATACGCCTTCGACGTGTCGTTCGCGGCCGGGGCGCAGTCCGTTTCGCTGACGCCCGACGGCGGGACGGCGTCCGCCACCTCCAACGAGTGGTCCGGAGACGCGACGGGCCGGGGCACGCTGTACCTCTTCGCCTGCAACGACGCAAAGAACGGCAGGCCGATCTACCGGTCCGCCGCGCGCTGCTACGGGCTCACGATCTGGCAGGGCGGCGACGAACCGGTCCGCGATTTCAAGCCGTGCGTGCTTGACGGCCAGGCCGCGCTGTACGACACCGTCTCCCGGCGCGTGTTCTACCCCGTCCCCGCCATTCCCGCAGCCGGCAACACGGGCGCCGTCAAGGAGGAATCGGCGCAATCGCCGGTCGAGGCATATCTCGAATACGTCGAAACCGACGGGACGCAGTTCGTCGACACGGGCGTCGTCGGCAAGGCCGGGACGGCGGCCGAATTCGTCGAGACGAACCTGCGCCCGGACGGCGGCGCCGAGGAATGCTTCCTCGGCTCGCTCGGCAACGACGCCAATTCCCGGTTCTTCCTGTGGTACCACGGTGGCCTGGACACGCTTGCCTTCGGCTACGCCGGTTCGTACTGGCGCCCAAGCCTCTCCGACCCCGCCACGCCGGCCGCGCAGTGGGGCGAGGGATACGCGGACGTCCTCCGCCTGCACTGCAACGCCACCAACCACGCCCGCGTCGCCTTCTCGGCCGGATTGCAGCGCGTGACGGCGATTGCCGACGACACCGGCGCGCGCACCGTCGTTTCGGAGCGGACTCTCGCCGACGACGTGGACACCGCCCAGAACCTCTACGTCTTCGCGCGGAACAACGCCGGCACGGCGGATTCGTTCGCGAGGTCTCGCCTCTACTGGCTGAAGATATGGCAGGACGGCGTCTGCGTCCGCAAGTTCCAGCCGGTCCGCCTCGAGAACGGCCTCGTCGGGCTGTTCGACCACGTCGAGGAGAAAATCTACCTCCCGAAGACGGCGGACGGGTCGCTCGCCTATTTCAGCGCCGTCGGGCCGGTCGGCGAAAAAATGGTCACGCCGCCGTTCGTGCTGGTCATACGCTAGGCGCCCGGTCCGGACGCCGGACGCATCGGCTTCTCTCCATGGACGATTTCTTCGCCGTCTTTCTTTGCGCCTCTCTTGCCGCGGCCGCCGCTCCGGCGGCTCCGGCCGGCGAGACCGTTCTCTGGCCTGCGCCGGACGCCGCGCTGCGCGCGCTGTCCGACTCCGCCGTGGAGGTGCTGCCCGACGGCACGGCGTCCGTCTCGACCGGCACGGAGTTCGCATATCCCGGCGCCTGCGTCGATTTCACCGCCGGCGATCACGACCTTTCGCCGTTCGGGCGGATCGTCGTCGCCGTCAGCAACACGACAGGCCGCGCGGAGACGGTCCAGTTGAGCGTCAAAGGCGAAACCGTGCAGGGGCAGACTCCCGGCGGCAGCGTGGTCCTCGCGCCGCACGCGGCCGGCGAGATCGCCGTCGCGCTGCGCAACATGCCGTGGGCGCTAGACGCGCCGCTGGAGCTCGTCGGGATGCGCGGCTTCCCGAAGGGGCCGGGCGACGGCTCGACCTTCGACCTGCGGCGCGTGCGCTCGCTTCACGTCTTCCTCAAGCAGGAGGGCGAACCCGGCGCATTCCGCCTCCTGGGCGTCGTCGCCGACGGCGAGGGCGCCCGGCAGAAGGTCCTGCCCGCCTCGTCGTTCCTGCCCTTTGTCGATCGCTACGGGCAGTTCGTCCACGACGACTGGCCCGGCAAGGTCCACAGCGACGCCGACCTCGCCGCCGCGCGCGATGCGGAGGACGCTTGGCTCGCGGCGAACGCCGCCGGCCCGATTCCCGACGTCGACAAGTACGGCGGATGGGCCGGCGGGCCGCAGTTGGAGGCCACGGGCTTTTTCCGCACCGAGAAGGTCGATGGCAAGTGGTGGCTCGTCGATCCCGACGGACATCTCTTCTTCTCGCACGGCGTGAACGCCGTCTTCACGAGCGCAGAGACTGGCGTCGGCTTCCGCGAGAACTACTTCGCATGGCTGCCGCCGAAGGACGATTCCGGCTTCGGCGCGTTCTGGTCGGTGAAGGAGACACCGGAAGCGCACGGCTTCTACAAGGAGTCGGCCCACGTGCCGTTCGACCGCTTCGACTTCGCGAAGGCGAACGCCCTGCGCAAATACGGTCCTGACTGGGAGCGCATCTGCGCCGGGCGCGCGCACGACCGCATGCGCGCCTGGGGCCTGAACACGGTTGCCTGCTGGAGCGCCGCTGCGGTGCGCGACTTGCGGCGCACGCCCTACACCGCCAAGTTCAACACGCGCGGTCCGTTCATCGAAGGCTCCACGGGCTGGTGGGGCAAGCTCCGCGACCCGTTCGCGCCGGAGTTCGAGGAAAACCTCCGCGCAAGCGCCGCCGAGGAGGCGGCGCGCAGCGGTACCGATCCGTGGTGCGTCGGGTGGTTCGTCGACAACGAGCTGAGCTGGGGCCGCGACGATTTCGAGATCGGCCGCGCCGTGGTGCGCTCCCCGGCCACTCAGCCGGCAAAGCTCGCCGCTCGCGATTTGCTGGAGGCCAAATACGGAGCCGCCGCTGCGCTCAATGCGGCGTGGAGGACGGACTACGCATCGTGGGACGGTTTTCTCGCCGCGACAGAGATCCCGGACGAATCGCGCTGCGGCGACGACCTCGCCGCGATCCACCGCGCCGTCGTCGCGAAGTATTTCCGCACGGTGCGCGATGCCGTGAAGGCCGCCGCGCCGAACCGGCTCTACCTTGGTTGCCGCATCGCATGGGGCCGCGCCGTGGTCTATGAGGAGTGCGCGCGCCATGCCGACGTCGTGAGCGTCAACGCCTACGGGCGCCCGCCGATGCGCGACCTGCCGCCGGGGGCGGAGGACAAGCCCATGCTGAGCGGCGAATTCCACTTCGGCGCGCTCGACCGCGGAATGTTCCACACCGGCCTCGTCGCCACGCGCGACCAAGGCGAGCGCGCCGACTGCTACCGCGCCTACGTCGGCGCCTGCCTCGACCACCCGCGCTACGTCGGGACGCACTGGTTCCAGTGGATGGACCAGGCGCTCACCGGACGCGGCGACGGCGAAAACTTCGGCATCGGACTCGTCACCGTGGCCGACGCCCCTTATCCGGAAATCATCGAAGCAGTGCGCGACACCGCCGCCGGAATGTACCTGCGCCGCGCCAAGAGCGGCGGAACGGCGGAACCGAAATGACCTGGTACGACTGGCTGATACTCGTGCTCCCCGTCTGCTTCGTGATGTGGATGGGGTTCCGCGTGCGGCGCTACGTGCGCGGCGTCGCCGACTTCCTCTCCGCCGGACGCCTGTGCGGCCGCTACGTCATCTGCGTCGGCGACGTGGCGAACGCCCTCTCGATCATCGGACTCGTGTCCTACATCGAGATGCACTACAAAACCGGCTTCTCCGTCGGCTTCTGGAGCAGCGTCCTCACGCCGCTCGGGATACTGCTCTCGCTGACGGGGTTTGCGACGTATCGGTTCCGGGAAACGCGGGCGATGAGCCTGGGGCAGTTTCTGGAGATGCGTTACAGCCGCCGCTTCCGCGTGGCCGCCGCCGCGCTGCGCTCGCTTGCGGAGATGCTGGCGAACATGGTCATGCCGGCCATCGCGGCGCGGTTCTTCATCCAGATGCTGGATCTGCCGCCGGAGTTCCACGTTTTCGGATGCACGTTCTCCACGTTCGTTTCGCTGATGGTCCTGTTCCTCACGCTCGCCATATCGCTGATCTGCTTCGGCGGTGCGCTTTCCATCATCATCACCGACACCATCCAGGGCATGATTCTCTACCCCGTGGTGGCGATTTTCATTGTGTTCCTCTTCTCCAAGTTCTCGATGTTCGGCGAAATCATGCCGACCATGGCCGACCGGGTGGCGGGCGAAAGCTTCATCAACCCATACGACGTGGCGAACTTCCGGGACTTCAACCTCTTCACGATGGTCGTGGTGGCCGCCTACGGCACCGTGATGAACCGCGCCAGCTGGATCGGGACGGCGTCCTCCAACTCCGCCAAGTCGCCGCAGGAGCAGAAGATGGCCGGCCTACTGGGCAACTGGCGCGGCGCCATCATCGCCGTCTTCTACCTGCTCATCGCCTCGGCGCTCGTCACGTTCCTGAACCACCGGGACTTCGCGCCGGAAGCGAGCGCCGTCCGCAAAACCCTCGCGACGCGCGTCGCGGACGACATTTTCAAGGGCGACGAACATTCGCGCGAAATCGTGAAAGCGGCCGTCGCCGGAATCCCGCAGCAGGAGCACGTGATCGGCGTCGATCCGCCGCTTTCGCAGATCAAAAACCTCGACACCGCGTTCCTCGACGTCATACACGACACGCTCAAGGACGACTCGCGGGCCCGCAAGACGGCGGAGCTGGATGCCGCCGGCGTGGAGGGGGAAGCGCGGGAAAAGGTGCTCATCGACGCGGAGGGCGCGGCCAACGACTCCTTCCAGCAGTGCCGCACGCTCTTCAACCAGCTCAACCTTTCCGTCACGATGCGCCAGCTGCTGCCGAAAGGGCTTTTCGGACTGTTCGCGCTGCTGCTGTTCCTAGCCATGCTTTCGACCGACGACTCGCGCATCTATTCGGCGACGCTGACGATCGCGCAGGACGTGGTGCTGCCGTTCCGCAAGAAGCCGTTCACGCCGCGGCAGCACATCTGGATGGTGCGCATCGTGGCCATGTCCATCGGAGTGTTCTTTCTGGCCGGCTCCTACTACATGAAGCAGCTGGACTACTACCAGATGTTCAACACGCTCGCGTGCGCCATGTGGATAGGAGGCTCCGGGTCGATCATGATCTTCGGACTCTACAGCCGCTTCGGCACGACCTGGGGCGCCTGGGCGGCGCTCGGCACGAGCGTCGGCATGAGCGGGTTCTACATCTTCACCACGCGCAACTGGGCCGACATCGTCTATCCGGCGGTTGCCAAGATGGGGTGGGTCGAGTCGTTCGACCGCGCGCTGCGCGTCGCCTCCTCCCCCTTCGCGCCCTACATCAAGTGGACGATGGATCCGGTGCGCTGCCCGGTGAACGCCATCGAGTTCAACTTCTTCCTCTCGCTGCTCTGCGTGGCGGTTTACGTCGCGGTCTCGCTCGCCACGTGCCGCAAGCCGTTCAACCTGGAGCGCATGCTGCACCGCGGCAAGTATTCGCTCGGCGAGCAGCGCGACATCCACGTCAAGTGGACGCCGCGCACCGTGCTCCGCAACATTGTCGGCATCACCCCGGAATACACGCGCGGCGACCGGATCATCGCCTGGAGCGTATTCTTCTACAGCTTCGGCTACGGCTTCGGACTCTGCTTCCTCGGCACCGTGATCTGGAACACCTTCAGCCCGTGGCCGATCACGTGGTGGAGCAAATATTTCTTCGTGCGGTACTTCGTCGTCCCGTGCATTGTGTCCGCGATCACGATGTGCTGGTTCGGCATCGGCGGCGTCCTCGGTCTTTGGCAGCTCTTCCGGGACCTCAAGGCGCGCAAAGACATCAACATTCTCGACGACGGACGCGTCGAAGGCCATGTATCCCTCGCCGACAAGGCCGCGGTCGAAAAGGCGGAAAAACAAGCTCCCGACGGAGCGCCAGAATGAAAGACACGCAACCAACTCTCCGCTTCGGCGTCATCAGCGATCTCCACGTCACGGACTGGGCGTCCACGTCGGTCTTCCGCAAGGCGCTGTGCTGGTACCGCGACCGCGGCGCCGACGCCGTGGTGGTGGCCGGCGACCTCACGGACCACGGCATCCTGCCGCAGCTCGAAAACGTCGCCCGCGCGTGGCGCGAGGTCTTTCCCGGCGACAGCGCGCCCGACGGACGCCGCGTCGAAAGGCTTTTCATCTACGGCAACCACGACTTCGAGGGGCTGCACTACCGCGACAAGTGGATGGACGGCGCTTTCGACGTCCACGGCATTCCGCGCGAAGATGCCGAAAAGATGCAGCTCTCGGCAATCGGCCTTGGCAAGGCGTGGGAGAATTGCTTCGGCGAGTCTTACGCTCCGATCTACCGCAAGCGCGTGAAGGGCTTCGATTTCATCGGCGGCCACAGCGCGTGGCAGGCGCCGCAGGGACTTGCGGAGTGGTTCGCGGCGCACGGCGGCGAACTCGACCCGTCGCGTCCGTTCTTCTACTTCCAGCACCCGCACCCGAAGGGAACCGTCTACGGCGGCAATGCGCCGGGGTCGGACGACGGGACCTCGACGCGCGTGCTCTCCGCATACCCGAACGCCGTCGCCTTCAGCGGCCATTCGCACATTTCGATCGATCGCGACGACGCCGTCTGGCGCGGCGCCTTCGCCTCCGTAGCGACGGCCTCGTTGAGCTACGGCTACTTCCCGGACGCGCCGGAAGAGACCGCGGCCTCGCGCGCCGCCGCCCTCGGCTGGGAAGGCGGCGTCCCCTTCGCGCAGGGGCTTCTCGTCGAAGTCCGCGGAAACGAGGTTTCCGTCCGCCGCCGCGATTTCGCCCGCGACGAGGACATCGACCGGCCCCCGCAAGTCGTCTGAACCATGCACGCCATCCCGTCATTGCGCAGACTTCGCGCGCGCCACTCCCGCTACCGGGGCGGCGCCGTCCGCGGCGATGCGGGATTTCCGGACCGGCCGTCGGGGATTGAGGCGCGGCGATGAACGGCGGGACCGTCCTCTTCCTGCGGTACAGGGCAGGCGAAGAAAAGCACCGGCGGAAACTCGCCGGCGCGATGCGCTTCGCGAGAACGCGGAATTGGGACGTCGTGGCCGTTCCCGCCGAGGAATCGCACCCTGGCGCTGTGCGTGCGCTGATCGCGCGGCACCGCACCGCGGGGTGCGTCGTCGAAGCCAGCGGAAACGCGACGGGACTGACTCCGGAAATTTTCGGGGACACGCCGGCCGTGTGGCTCGATCCTCCCGGAACGCTCCCTTGGCGCGGTGTGCCCGTGGTGCGGTGCGACAACGCGGCGGTCGCGCGCGCCGCGTTCGGCGAAATCGCCGCCGGGATGCCGGAATGCCTGGCCGCCGTTCCGAGCCACGGCATGCAGCCGTGGAGCTCCGAGCGCATCGACGCCTTCCGGACGCTTTGCGAAGAGGAGGGCAAGCCGTGCCGCGTCTTCCCCGGAGTCATGGTCCGGCCTGGCCGCGTGCGCGACGATCTGGAGCGGCGGCGCAAACGGCTCGCGGCCTGGCTGGAGTCGCTTCCGCCGCGCTGCGCAATATTCGCCGCGAACGACCATTCGGCGGCGGACGTCGCCGTCGCCGCCGGCAGGGCGGGCCGCTCCATGCCGGGCGACATCACGCTCGTCGGCGTGGACTGCGCCGCTGGCGACGTGACCTGCGCCGGAACGGCGCCGGAGCGCATCTCGTCCGTCCAGGTCGACTTCGAGCTCTCGGGGTATCTCGCGGCCAAGGCGCTCGCGGAAAAAACGGAACTGTCGCACTTCGGGCCGCTGCTCGTGGCCCGCCGCGAATCGACGAGCGGTCGCGGGCGTCGCGACCCGCACGTCATGGAGGCCGTGGGGATCATACGGCGCGAGGCGGCGTCGGGCCTCACCGCCGCCGCGCTCGCCGCGCAGGTTCCGGGAAGCCGCAAGCACTTCGAGCGGCGGTTCCGCGAAGCGACGGGCCACAGCGTCCTGGACGAAATCATGCAGGTCCGGCTCCAAGTCGCGATAGACCTGCTGTCGCGGCCGGTTCCTCCGATCGACGCCATCTCGGACTTCTGCGGCTTCGGGTCCCAGGTCGAGCTTCGGATCGCGTTCCGCCGCCGCATGGGGATGTCCATGCGCCAGTTCCGCCGCAGCCACTCGCGCTGACCTCCGCAGAGGTCTTTCTCCCGCGGTTTTCCCGCCGCCGTCCGGGACATCAAGCTCGCCATCCTCCATGCGCGCGCCCGGGCGGCCCGTGCATCCAATGCCGAAGCCCTCAAGCTCTATTTCTTCGTCGGCGGCTATGTCTCCGCCAAGACCCTCGGCATCGCCACCTACCGCACGCTCCGCTCCATTTCCGAACCCTACAAGTCCCTCGCCCCCGTTATCGACGGCGTGAAGCGTGTGTTGACGCAGGCGGGCGGTTCATCGGAAAGGAGCGGCGGCAATGAATACCCCCGCCCCCGTATGTAAACCCGGCATTCTGGCCATGACTTCTCCCGCCCAACTTACGCTTTTCGGCCTGCCGCCAGATCCGGCGGCGCCGCGGTTTGTCAAATGAAAAGGACACCGTAGCGTTTCGCGTCACGACCGCATTGGTCAAAAGCGAGGACACCGACGGCTCCTGCGGAGGGGGCGGCTAGCCGCCCCCTCCGCAGGAGCGTGCCGCATTCGTCCGGCGC
>JAFUXX010000212.1 GCA_017476965.1 Kiritimatiellia bacterium
CCGGCGACGGCTCGCTCGTATGCTCGCACGACGATTCGCTGGAGCGCATGTTCGGCGTCGATGGCGCAGTCTCCGCCATGTCTTGCGCCGATCTGCGCGCGCAAGCCGGCCCGCCCGCGCCCGCCGCCGGCATCATGGGCGACGCGCCCGCCCGCTGGCTGCGGGCGGGCGCGTCGCGTCCATCGAGGTTTGCAAGCCTCTGCGTCAGGCTTCGGGATTGCCCGCCGGTGCCGGTTCAGGCGCAGCGTCGGGGGAGGGCTTCACCCGGCCGAGGTAGGCGGGGAGCTCCACGCCGGCCATCGACGCGACGTCCTGCAGCGGGGGCAGGCTCTTCACGAGGGAAGAGACGAAATTGGCGGTGGACGAACCCTTTCCGTCGCCGGCGGCGCCGTCCCAGACCGTGATCTTGTCGATCTTGAGGTTGGAAATGGCCTTCGCCTGGCGCTCGACGATTTCGTCGAGCTTTTCGATCATGAGCAGCGTCGCCGCGGCCTGGGAGTCGCCGCCCGTGCTTTCGACGAGCGCCTTGTAGCCCGCGGCCTTGCCGGCGAGGAGCGTGCGCACGCCTTCCGCCTCGGCCTGGTACTTGAGCAGCACGCCGTCCGCTTCGCCCTTCGCGACGGTGCGGAGGCGGTCCGCCTCGGCTTCCGCCGTGATCTGGATCTGCTTGCGCTCGGTCTCCTTCTTGGCGATTTCCGCGGCGGCGAGGCGCTGGATTTCCACGTCGTACTGCGCCTTCTGGATCGCGGCTTCGGCCGTGCGGTTCGCGACCTCGGCCACGCGCATCGCCTCGGCGGTGCGGACGGCGAGCTTCGAGTTGGATTCGGCGATTTGCGCCTTCGACGCGTTTTCGCCGTCGACCGCGCTGGCCTCCTGTTCGGCGATGTAGACGCGCTGCCCGGCCTCGGCCTTCTTTTTGCCCTTCTCGGCCTCGGCCGCGTTTTCGCGGACGGAGACGACCATGTCGCGGTTGTTTTCGGCTTCGCCGATGGCGCCGACCTTCTGCTCGCGGGCGACGTCCACCTTCGCCTTGTTGATCGCCTCGGCGGCGGCCTTTTTGCCGATGCTCTCGATGTAGTCGCTCTCGTCCGTGATGTCCGTGATGTTGACGTTGATCAGGTTGAGGCCGATCTTGTTGAGCTCCGGCTCGACGTTCTGGCGGATTTCGGAGAGGAAGCTTTCGCGGTCCTGGTTGATCTGCTCGATCGTCAGCGACGCGACGGTGAGACGGAGCTGGCCGAAGATGATTTCCTTGGCCATGTCCTCGATCGCGGCGGCGTGCAGGCCGAGCAGGCGCTCCGCGGCGTTGACCATCACCGCGGGATCCGTCGAAACGCCCACCGTGAACGTGCTCGGCACGTTGATGCGGATGTTCTGGAACGACAGCGCGCCCTGCAGCGGAATGTTGATCGTCATCGGCGTGAGGCTGATGTACGCGTAGTCCTGGATGAGCGGGACTATGAACGCGCCGCCGCCGTGGATGCAGTGCGCGGAGCGGCCGCCTGCGACTTTGCCGTAGATGACGAGGATCCTGTCCGACGGGCAGCGCTTGTAGAAACGCGCCACCGTCGCGACTGCGACGAACAGCACCGCGCCGAGCGCGGCGAGGATCATCACGAACGAAGAGGAGGAAGCCTGTCCGGCCGCCGCCAGGGAAAACGTGTTCATGTCGGTTCTGGTGTTTTCGTGTTTTTCAAGCGGAAATGCGGGAGACGACGAGCGCGTTGCCCGAGACGGACTCCACCTTCACGCGGCTCCCGGTCGGGATTTCCGCGGCTGGATCCGACGCGCCCGCGTCGAAAATCTTGCTCTGGCCGCGCGCCGTCACGCGGACCTGCCCCGTGGCGCCGGGACGGATGGCGAGGTAGACTTCGCCGGTTTCGCCGACCGCGTCCTGGAGGCGGACGGTGCCGTCCGTCTGCAGCCGCCGCGTGCACTGGAAAATCTTCGCCGTCGCCCAGGCGGAGAACGACCCCACCGCGACCGCCGCGACCGAGGCCCAGAACGGCGAGGCCACTCCGTCGCGCAGCAAAAGCCACCCAGTGAGGCCGAAAAGGAACGCGAAAGAGACGATCCCGTTCAGCGTGAAGAGCTTGAAATCGCCGCCCGGCGAGCCGTCGGAATCCGCGGCGCCGGCGTCGGCCGCGTCCGCCGCGTCGGCGCCCGCGGAGGCGTCCGCCGCCGCGTCTTCGCCGCCGAAGCCGAGAAAGAGCGAAACGGCGCGGAACGCGAAAAACGTCCCGCCCGTCACGGCGAACGCGAAAAAGACCTTTTCAAGATTCGTTTCGGCGAACCAGAAACCCATTTTCCATCCCTCCCGGGGCGGCGGCGCACCACGCGCAGCAACGCGTCAATGATAGCACGGAGTTCCCGCTGCATGCAATCCCCTTGCGCGTCCGGTCGGGACGCAAAGGGGAAAAGGGTAGGGGAGAAAAAGAAAGAACCCGCCGGAAACCGGCGGGCTCTTCCGGGTCGCGCGCTTGCCGCGCGAGCGGGGCGCGTCTAGGCGCCGAGCTGGTAGCGGACGTAGCGGCGGACGGCGATCGCGTCGCCGAGCTTCTTCGCCACGGCGTCGACGACCTTCTGCACGGTGTCCTTCACGCCGGGCGCGTTCTTGACGAACGCCTGTTCGAGCAGGCAGTTTTCGCCGTAGAACTTGCCGATCTGGCCCATCGCGATCTTTTCGAGGATTTCCGGAGGCTTGGGCTTGCCGCCCTTTTCGGCCTGCTCGTTTTCGAGCTTCTTCTTGTTGACCTCCTTCTCGGCCTCGATGACGTCGGCCGGAACCTGCGAGCGGTCGAGCCAGCGCGGGGCGGAGGCGACGACGTGGAGCGTGAGGTCCTTGACGAGCTGCTGGAACTCCGGCGCTTCGAGCGTTTCGGGCTTGCCGACGCCGACCTCCAGGATCACGCCCGACTTGCCGCCGAGGTGGATGTAGGAGGCGAGGGTGCCGGTGCCGGAAAGCTCGATCTTGTCGCCGCGGCGGATTTCGACCTTCTCGCCGACCTTGGCGATGAGGGCCTTCTTTTCCTCGGCGAGCTTGCCTTCGAGATCCGTTTCGCCGTCGAGCGCCGCGTCGGCGACCTTGTCGACGAACGCCTTGAAATCGGCGCTGTTGCCGACGAAGTCCGTCTCGCAGTTGACTTCGACGATCGCGATCTTGGAGCCGCAGGGGCACTTCTTCGCGTAGACGAGGCCTTCCTTTGCGGACTTCTCGGCGCGCTTCGCCGAAACGGCGGCGCCGAGTTCGCGCAGGAGCTTCACGGCGGCGTCGTAGTCGCCGTCGGTCTTCATGAGAGCCTTCTTGCACTCCATCATGCTCACGCCGGTCATCTGGCGGAGCTTCATCACTTCTGCAGCGGTGATGTTTGCCATTTTCAGTGTCCTTTCCGTGATGTGTCAGGCGTTGGCCTTGGCGGCTTCGGCGGCGCGGGCCTTGATGGCCTCGGCGGCGGCCTTGGCGGCTTCGCGGCGGGCGTCGCTGCGGCGGACGCC
>JAFUXX010000213.1 GCA_017476965.1 Kiritimatiellia bacterium
GAGCGTCGCGCCGGCGGCGCCGCCGCCGACGCGGACGCTGCGGTTGCCGCTGCCTGGGAATGCGGAGCAATGGGTCATGGAAAAGAAACGAGGCGCCGCCCTGTCGGGGCGGCGCCGGCGGGATCGGAAGCGCCGATCCGGCAGCCTCTACCAACGAGTGCCGCCGGGAGGCGGACCGCGGCGGGGCGGACGATCGGTGCGCGGGCGGGATTCGTTCACGCGCAGGGTCCTGCCTCCGACCTCGGAACCATTGATCGCGGCAATCGCCGCGTTTGCTTCCGCCCGGTCGGGCATTTCGACGAAGCCGAAGCCCTTGGAGCGGTCTGTCACGCGGTCCTTGACCACGCGTGCGGTTGCGACGGTGCCGTAACCCGCGAACAGTTCGCGGAGTTCCTCGTCCGTCGTCGCGTAGGCAAGGTTGCCAACGTAGATGTCCATGTCTTGAGTTTTCCTGGTGTATATGTCCCCGGGGAAGGGACGGTTTTCGTCCCACGTCCGTGGGAACGGGAGGCGATGATACGCGGTTTCCGGGGGCCGTGCAAGCGTTTTTTGCGAAAAGGCCGCTTTTCACCGCTATTTTTGCGGAACGCCCTTTTTGCGCGGCGCGGGGGCGCGGCGGACGAACGAGACGGGAAGCGCGACGAACAGCACGCCTCCGGCGAGGTTGCCGAGCGTGACCCACGCGAGGTTGCGCGCGATGCCGGCCGCGGCGACGGGCCCGGACACCCCGAAGGCGGAGCGCGCGGCGGCGAGGATGTCCGGATCGAGCGACGCCAGGCGGCCCGCGACCAGGTAGAACATGTTGGCGACGGAGTGCTCGAACCCTCCGGCGACGAACGCGAAGATCGGCAGGTACACGGCGAGGAACTTGCCGGAGACGTGCTTGGAAGCGCCGCCCGCGAGAAGAGCCGAACACACGAGGACGTTGCACAGCACGCCCGAGCAGAACGCCTGCGACGGCGAAAGCGCGGCCTTCGCGGCGGCGACTTTGACCGTGTACGCGCCGAGCGCGCACCCGCCGGCCTGCATCGATCCGGCGTGGACCGCCAGCCACGCGACGAACGCGGCGCCGGCGAAGTTGGCGAACCACGCGAGGGACAGGTTGCGCAGCACGGGCAGCAGCCCTACCTTGCGCTCGCGCACCGCCATCGCGAGGAGGTTGTTGCCGGTGAAGAGTTCGCCGCCGACGAACACGATGAGCAGCAGCCCCACGGGGAACACGCACGCCGTCACGAGGCGCGCGAGGCCGGGGTTGGCGACGGAGTGCGCGGCCGTGGAACTGGTGGCCGCGCCGAGCGCGATGAACGCGCCGGCCATCGCGCCGAGGACGAGGAGACGTGCGAGCGGCAGGCCCGTCTTGCGCGGGGCGCCGTCGATTTGCTGGACGTAGACTGTTTCGGGGGGTGTCATGCCCCCGATTCTGCCACCCGCCCCCGGTCCGGTCAAGCGCCGAAAAATCGGTTGCGCGGGACGGCGGGATTCGGTACGCTTTGCACGGCGCGCGGCAAGCCGCGGCCGGCACGGAACAAGGAAGGACACTTCACATGGAAAACACAGCCCTCGGCATCGAATTCGGATCCACGCGCATCAAGGCCGTGCTGGCCGGCCCCGGCGGGGAAGTCCTCGCCACGGGTTCGTACGGTTGGGAAAACCGCCTGCTGCCCGGCGGCGTGTGGACGTACTCGCTCGAAGAAGCGGCCAAAGGGATGCAGGCGGCCTACGCCGCGCTCAAGGAAGACTACGGCGCGCGCACCGGCAAGACGCTTTCCCGCATCGGCGCGATCGGCGTTTCCGGCATGATGCACGGCTACCTGCCGCTCGGCGCCGACGGCGCCCAGCTCGCCCCCTTCCGCACGTGGCGCTGCACTATCACCGGCCGGGCGTCCGCCGAACTCTCGCGCGAGTTCGACTTCGCCGTCCCGCAGCGCTGGAGCGTCGCCCACCTCTACCAGCGCATCCTCGACGGCGGCGAGGAGGTCCCGCGCATAGCGCGCCTCACCACGCTCGCGGGCTGGGTCCACCGCCAGCTGACCGGCGTCGACGCGATGGGCCTCGGCGAAGCGAGCGGGATGTTCCCGGTCGATCCGGCGACGCAGTCCTACGACGCGAAGATGGTCGCGGCTTTCGAACGCCTCGCCGCGGCCCGCGGCTGCGCGGTCAAGGTCGCGGACGTCTTCCCCCGCCCTCTCCCGGCGGGCCGCGAAGCCGGGCGGCTCACCGCCGCCGGC
>JAFUXX010000214.1 GCA_017476965.1 Kiritimatiellia bacterium
TGTTTCCGGAATACGATCCGGCCAAGGACGCCATGCCGGAAGCCGCACGCCCCGCCTAGCGGCCGCTCCCGGCAACACGAACATCATCCTCTCGTCAGGGAGCGCGGAACCAGCACAACCCCTATCCCTGACCGAATACAAAAATGTTCAAAAAGCGCTTGACAAGGCGGCCGGCGGCGGTGGTAGTATTCGCGGCGCCATGAAAATCAACTGCATCGTCACGCGCGACGAGGACGGAACGTACTGCGCAACGGTTCCTGCGCTTCCGGGGTGCATTTCCGACGGGCGGACGCTCGCGGAACTGCGGACACGGCTCGCAGAGGCCGTCGGACTATACCTCGAAGACCTCGCACAAGAGGAGGCCGAAAAGGCGCGCGCCGACACTGCGGACGGCGACTGGCGCGCCTTTTCGTTCGGCATCGTCCCGGGGGCTTTCTCCCATCCCGCAAGGACGCGCCGCCGCGAGGCGGCCCTAGCATGAAGCCGCTTTCGTTCTCCGATGCCGTCCGGCTGGCTGAGTCGCGCGGCTTCACGCGGCGGCGCGGAAGCGGAAGCCATCAGATTTTCCGGGACGACACCGGGCGCCGCGTCGTGATTCCGTTTCATCGCGGAGACCTTCCGACAGGCACGGCCCGCGCCGTCCTCCGCGCCATTGGGATCGATCCGGCGACGTGGCGCTAGCCCCCGTTTCCGGCTGAAAGCGAACGCTCGCGAACGGGCGCGAAAAAAAAAGTTCAAAAAGTGCTTGACAAGGGGTCTAGACCCTGCTAGTATCCCGCCCCGTCAGCGACACACAAGACCATAACACCCAACATCAAGCCCTGCAATACCAATGAGTAACGAAGTCGCAGTTGACAAAATCAAGGTCGGCCTTGCAATCAAGGTTAAGACCCGCATTCAGCTCGAGAAGCTAGCGGCGAAGAATGGTGACACTTGGAACGATGAAGCGGTTGCCGCACTTGAGCGCGCAACGCGCAATGTCGAACTGGAGTCTTCCGACTACCTCCGAATCTCGGAAATCGTTGCGAAGAATGAAGCCAAGCGCGCAGCCAAGCGCCGGAAAGGAGTCTGACGATGCTCATTCCACTCGACCTATACCTCCGCATTAAGAAATGGGCGAAGGAAAACAAAATGCCCTTTCGCGTCGCCTTTTTCTTTTTGCTTCAAAAGGGTCTAGACCCTCATTGAAGCCATGAACTCTTCACTGTTAACGCTTAACTCTTAACTCAACCCCGAAGGGGTCTAGACCCCGCCCCGAACGCCTGAAACGACAAGAAGAGAAAGAGAAGGAAGAAAGATGGACTCAATGGCAGCCAGCATCGGCATCTCGGTTTTCAATATCGCGCTCACCATCGTCAATGTCGGCGTGATCCGGTTCTGGATCCGCGTTTCTCGCCGCTCCGGCGCGACGATGCGGTGGTTCTACTGTCGAGACGCCCTCTTTGACCGCCTTCCGACCATGTGCCTGGATTCCCGGACACTCCGCGCCGACGCGCCGTGCGGCGGCGTATTGCTTGCGCGCGTCCGAGAGAAGGACCTCGAACAAGCCGTCCGCGGTCCAGAACCGGAGTTCGGAATCCTGTTTGACGCGCTTCTTGTTCGCTGTCCGTTCAACCGAGATGGGAGCAAAGCGTTCGATTGTCCCCTTTTCGACCACGCGCACGATGCCGCATTCGGTGCCGCCGTCGAGACAGAGAATCCTACGGCCGGAAGGGCGGAGAGCCGCGCCGTTGAGCTGGAATGGTTCCCGTCCGTCGTTCCTGACTGCAAGCTGCCACCGTTCGCGCCGCTTGCCGTAGCGAACAAGACGGACCGAAAACGCTGTTTGCGCGGACTCCGTCAGGCGACGGTCCTCCACGTGCCATCGGCGGAGCTGAAGAGCGATCTGGGTTGCGACGCCGAGGACGGCGAGGGCGGAGAGGACGAGCGTGGCGGTTTCCATGCCGCGGAGTCTACCACGGACGGCGACGGCCGGAAAGCCCCCGCCCCGGACGCCTGAAGACACGAACGAAAAGGAAGGAAGGAAGATGAGCAAGGAAGACGAAAAGCAGGAGAAGGCGCGCACGTGGCGCGTCGGGATCGTGGAGGCAACGCATTCGCGGAGCTCGCGAATCTCGCGCCCGATGGACGCGGAGGCGGCTGTCCGCGCGCTGGCGAAGCTGTCAGACGCCCTTCCGGCCGGCGTTCGCGCGTTCGCGTTCGCGTCGGGGCCGGACGAGGGCTTCGACGACGCCGTCGCAATCGCGGTCGTGAACACCATTGCCGATCTCGCCAACCAGGACGCGCCGTCCGACATCTACGGAGACTGGTATGGATACGACGTATTGGGGAGCATTCGTTTCGACGAGGAAAGCCGCGCCGCCCGGCTCGGCAGGGCGGAGCGGGAAAACGCCCGGCTTCGGAGAGAGACCGACTGGCAGCGTCGGCGACTCGTGCGCCTTCGGGGCTGGGCCCTCTCGCTCTCGGCGCTGTTCCTCGCGCTCTCGATTGCATGTGCATGGATGGCGTTCCGGGGCAAGCCAGCGCTGGAGCAACAGCCCCAGCAGCGTGACAAGAACGGCCATCAGCAGGCGGTCGCCGCGCGTGGCGAGACGGGCGAGGACCCGGCGCTCCTCGCGGGCTCGCTCCTCGGCGTCGAGGGCTTCGAGACCGGCGTGCGTGAGCGGGCCGAGCGTAACGCCGGGCGTGGCGCTGCCAAAGGCGCGGACGACGCCGCCGCGGACGAGCTTCGCGTCGACGAGCGCGGCGGCGATCTCGAGCGTGGCGGGGTCGGAGCAGTCGGGAAGCTCTCCCTTGCCGGCCTGGGCGCGGAGAATGCGGAATTCGATGTCGTTCATGCGCCCGGAGTCTAGCCGAACCCTGACAAGCTGTCACCCCATGGATTTTGAAGGAGAAGAACAATGATGGCGAACACGAAAAGCGCTTTGGTTGCGATCATGGCGACGGATCCCACGGTCACGGCGGAGCAACGCGACGCGGCGCTGGCTGCGCTGGAGGGCGGCGCGAAGCCGCTTGCGCCGCTGCTGCCCGTGGTAAAGACTTCGGAGGCGCAGCGCCTCCTGGGCGTGAAGCGCACGACGATCTGGAGTCTCCGCAAGGCCGGGGTCCGCGTGCCGGTGCACGTCCCGGGATCGAAGCGGGCGCGGGGCTTCACGCGCGAGAGCGTGGAGGCGTATCTCAAGGGCGACAAGACGAGGGGCGTGGCATGAGCTACCCGGACGCGGAAATTTCGGACGCCGAACTGCGGCGGCGTTGCGGCGTGTACTGCTGCGCCGAATGCGGCGGTGTGTTTCCGTCCGTCGGCGCAACGGGCGTCGGCCGCCGGCTTGCCGCCATGGGGATCAGCAACCGCGCCCGCCCGTTCGTCCTTCTGGGCGGAAAGAAGATTTGCGAGCCGTGTTCGGCAAAGCATCGTCGCCGCCGGCCCGGCATAAAGAACGAGTCGTTTGCGCAAAGCCCCGACGCGTTGAAGCCTTTCGGAAACTGGTAGCCATGGAACGGGAAGAGCAAATCATCCTCAAGGTCGAGGACAAGCACGGACGGATTTTCGCCCGCGGGTGCCCGATCTTCGAGACGGTCCGCCGGGCCCGGCCGGAACTCTCGGCAGGGCGGATCGTGAAGGTCGTCCAGAGGGGCGAGGCGCCGTTCGTCCAGGGCGTCGAGCGCGGCGAATGGGTGATCCGGAGCGCCGTGCCGGTCTACGAAAAGGGCGGGGTACCGACGGACAAGGTGGTGCTCGTGCTGCACCGGCTGGCGGACGTCTATCCAGGCCGTGGCGGGCGCGCGGTGCGGCCGAACGACGCGCCGCGGCTTTTCGACAATCTGTAAACAAGTCGTTCACATCCACAATGCAAGGCATGGAAATGAAAAACGAAGAACAAACGCAACCCGCGCAACGCCTGGAGCTGTTGCCGGCCGCGGCCGTCCGCCGCTCGCCGTACCAGGTGCGGCGCGAGGAAGTCCCCGGGCCGGAGATGCTGGCGTCGGTGGCCGTCCACGGCCTCATAAACCCGATTACCGTGCGTCCGCTGCCGGACGGGGCGTTCGAGATAGTCGCCGGTCACAGGCGCTTCGCGGCGTTCCGCGAAGTGCGGCCGGGCGAGCCGATCCCGGCCATCGTCCTCGACGCCGACGACATGACGGCGGAAGACCTGCTCGTTTCCGAAAACTTCTTCCGGCGCGACTTGTCGCTGATGGAGGAGGCCATGAGCGTGGCGCAGCTGCGGGCGCACGGCCGCACGGTGGAGCAGGTGGCGGCGGTCGTGCACAAGAGCGAGCGCTGGGTGTACCGCCGCATTGCGATAGGCGGCGTGGCGGTGCCGTGGCGCGAATTCCTCCATGCGTGGGACGCGTCGTACGACACGGCCGCGGCCGTGGCGCGTCTGCCGCCGGACGTCCAGGCGCTGGCGTGGTCGGCGTTCCTCGCTTATCTCGCCGACGAATGCGACTTCCAGGCGCGGCGCGGCGACGCGGACGGCGCGCGATACCGCGACGGGTTCGTCGCCGAAGCGGACGCCGCGCGCTGCGACAAGGCCGCGCTCTGCAAGCTGATGGCGCACTACGTTTCGGACGCCGCCGTGCCGGAGCGCCGCGCGGCGGAAATCGTGCTGTCGTGGTTCGAGCCCGGCGCGGGGCTCCACAAATTCGCCGGCGACCACCGCGTGCTCGACCGCAAGTTCTGCTCTTTCGACTTCGAGCGCGATTGCCGCAACTGCACGAAGCGTAGCGACGTGCAGCCCGATTGGTTCGCGGCCGACGACGCCGCCGCCGCGCGCTCGGCCCCGCGCTGCCACGACGGAGAATGCTGGCGCGAAAAATGCAAAGCCGCCGAAGCGGCGCGCAAACAGCAGGAATCTCCCGGACGCTCAGAACCGCCACCAAGCGCAACCCCCGGCACGGACGGAAACAACGACGAGTCCGCATCGGCGTCGCCGTCCGGAACCTGTTCCGCCGCCCCCCCGGAATCCGGGAAAAAGGAGGGCGCTTCTTCACCCGATCCGGCCGCCGGCGGCCTTGCATCCTCGTCCTGCCTGAGAGACGAGGAGCCGGCGCCGGACCGGGCTTCATCTTCCTCCCCCGCGCCGGCGCCTCGGACGGCGCCCGAAAATGTAAGCGTAGGAACGGACGCTGCCGGAATCGACTGGAGGCCGGCGCGGGCGGAGGATCCTATTTCGAGCGCACCGGCGCCGGCCGCGGACGTTGCGGCGCGCATGGGCGCAGTTTGGGCCTGCGCGCTCCTGCTTAGCGGCGAAACGCTGGAAAGCATCCTGCCGTCCGTCGGCGGCCTCAAGGTCGAAGAAATGCGGCGCGGCGGGTGGCGCGCGGCGGTGGAGAAGAAGGCGCTGCCGCGGCTGAAACGCAACCGGGACGAAGCGGCCGGAGTGCTCAAGGCCTTGGCGGCGGAAGGGATGTGGTAATGAAACTTTCCGCGAAAACCGACGTCGAGCGGCGCTTGCTCGACTATCTCGACGCGAACGCGTCGCCGGAGCTGCGCGCCAAGATCGACGCGCTGCCCGATGGCGACCGCTTCGGACTGCGCGCCGCCTGGAAATTCATCACGGACGAAGCGCGCAAGAAACTTTCCGGCAAGTCCGGGTATCTCGCGGACGAGGTGGTCTTCGGCTGGCTCGTCCACTACTACGAAGACGTCGCCCCGGCCGAAGCGGCCAAGCCCGCGCCGGCCGTCGGCGTGAATGGAAACGAAAACAAAAAGGCCTCCGCGAAAGCGGTCAAGCCCGACCGAAAACAACTGAGAAGGTCCAAGCCTTCGCCGGACGAAAAAACGGCCAAAGAAAAACCGGGCAAACCGGTTCCCGCCGATCCTCCCGCCGCCGACGTGCAGGTTTCCGCGCCGACGGCGGAGGATTCGGGTTTTTCGTTTTCGCTTTTCGAGGAGGAGGCAGGCGCATGAAACTCGCAACGCTTACCGAAGAGGAACGCGACGCCGTGCTGCTCGACCAGACGAGCCGCATGGCTGAGATGTTCGAGGCGCCCCTCCGCACCGAGGACGCGTGGCGCAACGCCAGGCGCAAGCGGACCCGGTATCACGTAATCCTGCGCCCGGAAGGCGACGCCGGCGAACGGCTGCGCGTGATCGTGGCAGCGTCGCGCGCCGTCGGCGAAATCCGCGTCGCCGTGGACTGGGTGGCGGGCTCGCACCGCGAATGGTTCGCGGGCGCGCTCGACTGGATGAACGGCTGGTGGTTTTTCCGTTGGGATGTCGGCGGGCTCTATTCGCTCGACCGGAGCCGGCGCCTGCCAGTCTGGCCGTGGGCGACACTTGCGGGCGACGGCTTGTGCAACGGTTCGCCCTGGGAATGGATCGCCCGCGCCGCGCGCATGGTCGAACCGAAAAGTCTGCCCGCGTATCTCGCGGCGGCCGCGACGTCGCCGCGCGTCGAAATGCTCGTCCGCGCCGGGATGGACGCCCGGTGGTTCGGTCCGCAAATCCTCGCGCGGCTCGACGCCGACCCGGCGCTCGTGCGCTACGTGGCGGACGGCGCCGCGACGATTTCCGGAAAGGCGATTCCGCCGTCGGCCGTGCTCTACGGATTCCGGCGCGGCTGGCCGCTCGAGCGCGTCGCCGACGACCACTGCAAGAAAACGCTCTGGCACAATTGCCCGCGATACGGTGTGCCGCTCGACGACGCGGAAAAGTATCTGGCCGCGCAAAACGCCAGGCTGCGGGCGGAATTCACGGAGGCGCGCGTCGGCCGCGAACAGACGAACGAAATAACCCGGCTCGATCTTTCGGTTTACTGGCGTGACGCCCTCAAGTACGGCCTCGATTTGCATTCGCGATCGGTGGCGTTCCCGCGGGCGTTCCACCGGGCCGCGAATTCCGTTGCGAGACGCCTCCGGGAGAAGACCGCGGCGGAGCGCCGTCTCGAACAAGAGACGCGGGCGAAGCGGCTGCAGGAAGCGGCCGAGCGCGCGTCCGCCGTCGTGTCCCGCGTGGAAGCGCCGGAATATTGGTCCGTCGAGGTGCCGCGGACGCAAAACGACTTCCGCAAGGAGGGCGACGCGCTCGGCAACTGCATCGGCAGCGGCGGGTATGCAAAAGACATGGCCGCCGGGTCTTGCGTGTGCCTGTTCCTTCGCGGCCCGGACGGCCTCAGCGCCGACTGCCAAATCACGCTCGATCCGGGAAGCGCGCCGCGCGTGGCGCAGCTCTACGGACCGCACAACACCCCGCCGCCCGACGCGGCGCGGACATACGCGCGGCGCATTGCCGCCGCGCTCGGCAACGAAACGCACGAGGTGGCATAGCCATGACTTTTCAACTTCCGTGCCGCGTACACCTCGTGGGCGCCCCGAAGTCCACGCCTAAAGGGTGGACGTACCGCGAACTTGTTGTCGAGGACGACGACCCGCGCTACCCGCAGCGCATACCCGTACAGTTTTCCGGGGACCGCTGCGCGCTCCTGGACTGCGTCCGGAAAGGCGACTACATCCGTCTCGTCTTCGACCTTGCCGGCCGGGAATGGGACGGGCGCTATTTCTCGACCGTCCGCGGGTGGCAGATCGACGTACGCGGCGGCGACGGCGTGTATCGCCGCGTCGAACCGCGCCGGGACGATCAACCGGACCTCTTCGCCGCCACGCCGCTGTCGTCCGGCGCGACCGCCCGCGCCGCGCCTCGGCCTCGGCCTTAGCCTGATCGTCCCGTCGAACATCGCCCCCGACACCGGTGAACTGCGCGATCCAAGCAAGCCCGTGCGGTCTCTCGACGGGTTCCTTGAAGTCGGCGACGGCGCGGGGTCGCTCGCTCTCGCCAGCCTCTGCGCCGACACCGCCGCCGCCGCGCTCGAACCGCTCGGCGTGTTCCTCGAATCGCGCACGTTCAGCCCGGAAGTCGGTCTACCGGCTTGCGACACGGTGACGTGCTCGCTCTCCTTCACGCTCGCGCTCGGCCTCTTTGGCCCCGCCGAAGAACCCGGCGGCCCGGACGAAATCCGCACCCCGCACCCGTCCGCACCCTGACAACTTGTCACCCCTTCTCGAACATCAACCCCAAACCCCGCAAAAAAAAACATGGCTGCAACAACATCAAACACGGCCACCACGCGGACCGACGAAGTGCGCGTGGAAACGCAGTTTCTCGCCCCGGACGGAACGACGGACTACGGACGCGCAACTGGAACCGTCCGCAAGACCGGCGAAACCTTCACGTTCGCGGTCGGCTTCAATGCAGATTCTTCGATCCAGGCCCCCGCCGCCGATCTGATCGAATACTGCGAGGACGCCATCGAATTTTTCACCGCGCTCAAATCCGCCGTCTTCACCGCAAACGCATAACCTCCTACCCCCAGATTTCCCAGTCATGGCAAATTCCTACACGCACCACGGCGAAGCCGCGAATTGCATCTGGGGCGCAGGCGGCCAGTTTTCCGCTTTTGGTTTCCTGTCCAGCCTCGGCGACAGCCGCGACGGCTCCGTTGCGGAACTCAAGGACGAAAACGGGCAGCTCGTCGGCTTGACGGTCTACGACAAGAAGACGACCCTCTCCGCCGAAATCACGATGAAGAAGACGCAGAAACAGCCCGAATTCGGCGAATGCATTTCCATCGACGGAAAGAAATACATCTGCCGCGGTTCGACGAAAACCGCCGAAAACGAGAATTACGCCCGGCTTTCGCTTTCGCTCGAAGCTTACCAGGGCGTCAATCTGTAGCAAGGAGCTTCCGCAATGTCCAACGCAATTCCCTCCCGCGCCGCCGCCGCGCTTTCTCCAGGATTCCCGCTCGCCCTCGCGAACGGAAAGACGCTTTTGCTCGGCCCGTTCACTCTGCGCCGCCGCCTGATGCTCGAAAACGTCGCCTCGCCCCTTTTCTCGAACGAAGAGCACTGCGGCATCGTCTTCGGATGGTGCGCGACGCTCCGCATTTTCGCGGAACCCGACCCGGTCGAACTCACGCACGAACTCGCCGCCGTCGGCCCGGCGGGGTTCGTCGCGGAGTCCGTGGAATGGTTCTGCAACTGGCCGGGCGGATTCGCCGTGGAAGACCTCGCCGCCGCGGCTCTTGCGATCAAGGCCGAATGGTCGCGCCTCTGCGACCTCGACAAGCCGGACGCTCCGACCGAAGAAGGGCGCTCCAAGATGGGGGAATCATGCGGGCCGGGGACGGATTCGTCGCCGAATTCCTCGGCCACGCCGTCTCCGCCTGGCACTGGCGGCCCGACGAAGCCTTCGACTGCCCCCTTGGCGTCTTGATCCTTGCGCTCCGCGAAGAGCGGCGCGCCGCCGATCCCCGCCGCCGCGGTTTCGGATGGGCCGAACTTGACGCGCTAGCCGCGGAGCTCCGCCCAAAGTTCGACGCCGAAAATCACAAGCGCAATCGCCACGGCGATCCGGGTGTACCACTTCGCGATCGCCGCCACGCGGGGCGAGTGGATGGGCTCGCCGGCCGAAATCGGCCGATTCCACCACTTGAGCCCGTCGTCCATGAGCTTGCACAACAGCCCGCCGCCAAGAGGAAAAATGACGATGAAGGCGGCGTAGTACCACCCAAGCCGGCCCCGTGGCCAAGCCCAATTCGCCGGAAGCGCTGAAAAAATCGGAATCATGTCCCGAATTATAAAACCGACCCGCAGTTTCGTCAACCATGCCCGCAAATGCGCGGTTTGTCATACTTAAGGACACCGAACGGCGAAACCGAAGAACCGCATTTGTCAAATGCGAGGACACCGTAGAATCGGAGGCGATGAAAACCATGGCAGACATCACGTTCCGCGAAAGGTTGCCGGATTACCGCAA
>JAFUXX010000020.1 GCA_017476965.1 Kiritimatiellia bacterium
ACCCCCGCCGCTTCGCCTGTCGCCATGCACTGCGCCTGGACGCGCATCGAGGCGAACGCTTCAGGTTCGGCGGCGACGAGACCGCCGGCGGCGAGGAGGTTGGGGCAGCGTTCCGAGACGAGCGCCGAGAGCGGTATCGCTCCGGGCCTTTCGAGGAAACGGAGCGTTTGCGCGCTCGTGCCCGCGACGTGGCGGTCGAGCGGGTGCGCCGCGAGCGCTATTGCGTCGGGAACGTCCGCGCCGGAAAGAAACTCGGCCGCCGTCACGCGGTGAAGCGCCCTCAGCTCGCGGCATTCGCGGAAGCCCGTCACGGCTGCGGTCCGCGCGATCCATGCGCCGCGGAAGGCGGGGTCGGCCTCGCGGAAGACTTCGGCGATTTCCGGAATGTCGCGGCGCATCGCGGCGGTCGCGGCGGCGATTTCCGCGGCGTCCGTGACGTCCGCCGCCGCGCGTGTGGCGTTGACGCTCACGAATCCCGGGCGGATCGTACTGCCCCACACGGCCCACGGACCGCCGAAGGAGCGGATGCGGCCGGACGCGACCGCCTTTTCGAGAGCCGCGCGCAGCGTTGCGTTGGCGGAGCGCTCGGCGTCGTCGCGGACGACGACGCGGAGACGCTCCGTGTCGACGCCTCCCAAGTGGAAGCAGAGCGAGAGCGGCTGCGCCTTTCCGCGGGGAGAGCGGAACGCGCCGAAGCCGTGGTGGCCGACAATCGCGCCGGAGGCCGTGCAGTCGATGAACGCCACGGCTTCGAGGCGCGAGAGGAAGCCGGCCGTCGAGAGAGCCACGGCGGCGATGGAGCCGTCCGGCGCAAGTTCCGGTTCGCCGCAGACCTGTGTCTGCCACAGGCACCGGACGCCGGATTCCTCGAGCATCTCGCGCGCCACGCGTGCGTACGCCTCGGCTTCGAAGGGGACGTTGCCCTTGGGGAGGCCGTCGATGGCGCCGCCGGCCGCGGCAAGGCGTTCCACGAACTCCCATGCGATGCCGCCGACGACGCGGCGGCCGGCGAAGTTGAATTTCGACATCGGGCCGACAAGGCCCGCCGTCGCCATGCCGCCGGGGAAGCCGAGCGACTCCACAAGTGTCGTCCGCGCGCCGGAGCGCGCGGCGGCGACGGCCGCGACGAACCCTGCGGGGCCGCCGCCCGCCACGCAGACTTGGGTGCAGGTTGAAAGGTTGAGGGTTGAAAAGTTGAAATGTTCCATATGCCCTCTGCGCCTCTGCGTCTCTGCGTTTGTAAAAGGCGAGTCTGGGCTGGAAACCCCCTACCTGATGATGAGGACTGTCGCCGAGGGCACGCCCTCGACGGTCGCCGGGGCGGATGGTTCGCTCTCGGCAATCGCCGCGTCGATGGCGTAAACGGCGGTGGCCTGGTAGGAATCGACGACGCCGGCGCCGCCGTAGGTTGCCGCCAGCGTTCCGTCCGCGCCGCCGGAGACGGCCGCGCCGTTCTTCAGCCAGCGATAGGAGGCGGCTCCGGGCGCGGAGGCCGTGAGCGTCGCCGTCTCGCCATGCTTTACGGTCTCCGCCGCCGGCGTGACCGTCGGGGTGAAGACGCCGCCGTAGGTGATAGGCGTGGTCGCCGTCGCGCCGGGCTTGAACACGCCGCCGGGCAGGATGTCGCGAAGACCGGCTTTGCCGTCCTCGACGGCGGGGACGTAGTCGCGCTTGAGGACGTATTCGCCGTTCTCCTTCTCCCAGATTTTGCAGCCGTAGATGCGGATCGAGGCAAAATGCGTCTTTCCGTCCTGCGGCGCAGAGATTTTCAGTGTGCTTCCGGCGAACGGCCCACCGACAGCTGTTTCGCACGTCGCACTTGTCACGCCCTCGGTGACGATGGAGCCGAGATTTGCGGGATTGTCGAGAATGACGGTTCGCCGCACATCCACGACGCTTGCTCCTACAGAGGCACCAATATCCATTTTCCAACTTGCACTGTTGATGAACCCGAAACCCCTGTTGTTTATGTATGCGGCAAAGTTGTGCGTTCCTTTCGCTGCGAAAAGATACCATGTGTCGCCGGAGGTGCGCTCCTCCGACGGCGCGTAGTCTAGCGCGACCTTCGTGTTGGCGGTGACGCTGTAGCCGGTGTCGATGTAGCGGTTGGCGGAGCGGAGCGTTTCGACGTATGGCGCCGAAGCCGGGAACCCTTCACCTCCGCACGTGAGGCGGTTCGCGGAAGTCGCCGCCGGGTAGGTCGCGAACGCGCCGGTGATGGCGTCCCGCAAACCGACGATGGCCGAACCGTCCTGCGCGGGACCGATGGCGCACGGCACGAAATCGCGGACGAGCACGCCTTCCTCGTAGATTTTGCAGCCGAAGATCTTCATCGGAGCAAAGTTGCTTGTTCCGCTGTGATTCGATCCGATTTTGACCGTAATCGTGCTGGAGGGGGACGATTCAGTGGACTGTATTGCGGTCTTGACTCCGTTTGTCACGCCGCCGACAAGCGAGTACGCCTTTTTGTTGAAGTTGTCGAGGACATACGTGCGGCGAAGGCCGACTCCGAGGTCTGCCAGCGGAACGACTCCCGTCGTGTATCCGCTGTTTCCGTCAAGCGTTTGAACGCCGAATCCCGCGGAACTGACGAACCCCCAGAACTTTTTCGTGCCCCACCCCAAAAAGAGGGACCATGCCGACATGCCGTTTTCCCATGTTCCCATCAACGCGCAGTCAAGGGCGACGCAGGTGTTGGAGGAGGCCTGATACCCGGTGTCGATGTAGATTGCGGAGTTGTCGGATGGCGTGGCGACGTAGGGACTTTCGTAGTTCTCGAAGTCGCCTCCGGCGGTGAAGGCGAGCGGCGCCTTTTCGCCGTAAATGAAGTCGCCGGTCACGGCGTCGCGGAAGGCCGCGATGCCGTCGCGGGTGCAGGGGACGAAATCGTGGACGAGCGCATCGTCCTCGTATATCTTGACGCCGTAGATTCGCGCCTTGGCCGGCCGGGCTTTGGTGGAATCTTCGTATTCGCCACTTTTATTTTTTCTTGCGAACAGAGTTATGGAAGCGGTGGATTCGTTCGCATACTGCTTAGCAAGCGGATCGACTTTGGTTGAAACGACGGTTCCGTCCGTGGTGAAGTAATGCGTGCCGCCTAAAAAGTCGAAGATCATTGAATGTCTGTTCGTATCGCAGGTGAGATATGCGCTAGTTGAAGAATACTGCATCCAAAGTGGCTTCCAGTTTGTCTCGTTGCCGACGCCAGGGACTAGGTACGTGCCGGACACATACAGGCTGCACGCCAGTTTCAGATCCGAGTTGTCGTAATCGGCTCCGAAAACACGGGCCTGGTTAAGCTGCGTTGCCTCCGTAAGAGCGAAATCGACTTCGAGCCGCGTGTTCGGTTTGACGCGGTAGCCCGTGTCGATTCCGCTCGTGCCGTCGGATTCGACGTATGGGACGGCGGAGAGCTTCAGCGCGGTGACGGGGTTCGCGGACAGTTGGGCGGCGAGGCCGGTGCTCGCCGTGTAGGACGCCGCGATTTTCGAGGTGTCGGTGCGAAGGTCTCGGATGTCGGGGTGGTCAACGAGGTTCACGCCTGGCTGCGAAACGGTGAAGCACGGGCAATATGCGTAGATGTCCGTGGAGCCGACAGGCTGGGCAATCTGGACGCGGTAGGAGCGCGTTTGCGTCCCGTCCCAGCAGTTGAATACCGACAGTTGGTGGACGTAGTCGCCGGCCGGGAGTTCGCCGGAGGCGGGACTATTAGCGACTGCGGCGTACGGGCGGTTGGACACGCAGGTGAACTCCACCTGCTCCGAACCGCCGAAGGCCGTGATGCCGGCGAGCGAAAGGCCGGTGATCGGCCCCGCCGCGTCGGCGACCTTCACGTAAGATGTAGTGAGCGTGACGGTGATGTCCGTCGCGGCCCACGATGCCAACGCCGCAAGCGAGACGCCGGCCATTGCGATTGCCTTCAGTGACTTCATTGCCCGACCTTTCGTTTTGTTCCGGTTGAATGCCGCCCGGTGGATGCAACCGCGTCCGCCACGAGCCGGCCTCGCGCCGGCCCCGAAGGCGCAATTGCCCTTGGCGGAGTCAAGTCTATGGGATTCGCGGAGCCTCGTCAAGTGCAAAATGTACACATTGACAAAACGGGCGGAACGTGTATCTTGAAGCGCGGTTTCCGGCAACGGGGGAACCGGGGAGGCGGGTGCTTTTTCAAATGGTCTGGTTCGATTGGCTGATTCTGGTTGTTCCGGTTTGCGCCGTGGTCTGGGCGGCGCTGCGGACGCGCCGCTACGTGCGGGGAGTTCCCGACTTCCTTTCCGCCGGCAGGCTGTGCGGGCGTTACGTCATCTCGGCCGGCGACGTGGCGAACGGCCTTTCCATCGTCGCGCTCGTCACGTACGCGGAGATGAACTACCGGGCGGGGTTCGCGGTCGCCTTCTGGAAAAACGCGCTTCTGCCGCTGGGCATGGTCATCGGACTTACCGGGTACTGCCACTACCGCTTCCGCGCGACGCGCGCGATGAGCGTCGGGCAGTTCCTGGAGATGCGGTACAGCCGCGGGTTCCGCATTTGCGCCGCCACGCTGCGTTCCGCGGCGGAGATGCTGGCCAACATGATAATGCCGTCGCTCGCGGCGCGCTTTTTCATGCAGATGCTCGACCTGCCGCCGCAGTTCCGCGTGTGCGGGGCGTGCATTTCCACGTTCGTGGCGCTGATGGTGCTGTTCCTGTCGCTGGCCGTCGCGATCATCTGCTGCGGCGGGACTCTCGCCCTCGTGGTGGCCGACACCATACAGGGGGTCCTGCTTTTCCCGATACTCGCCGTGTTCATCGTGTTCATACTGGGCCGGTTTTCGGTTTCGGGGCAGATCGTGCCGGTGCTGGCGGACCGGGTCGCGGGCGAGAGTTTCATCAACCCGTTCGACGTGGCGTCGCTGCGAGACTTCAACCTCTTCACGATGGTGGTGGTCGTCGCCTACGACATGGTGGCGAACCGCGCCAACTGGATCGGCGCCGGCACCTCGACGGCCGCGAAAAGCCCGCACGAGGCGAAGATGTCGAACGTGCTCGGGACGTGGCGCGGCTCCGTGACGGCGATGTTCTACCTGCTGGTCGCCTGCGCCCTCATCACGTTCCTGAACCACCCCGACTTCGCCGACGCCGCCCGCCTGGCCAGACGCGACCTTGCGGAGCGCGCGGCGGCGGAGGTCCTGCGGGACGACCCGGCGGCGCTGCTCGCCGTGGAAAAGGCCGCCGAACGCGCGGGCGGGGCGCCTTGCCCGGACAGGCCGCTGTCGCAGGCCGACAATCCGGACACCGCGTTCCTCGAGCCGATCCACGCCGCGCTGCTCGAGAACTCGCCGTCGGAGGGGATCGCCAACGACCGCTTCCAGCAGTGCCGGACGCTGTTCCACCAGTTGGCCCTCTCCGCGACCGTCCGCCGGATACTGCCGCCGGGACTGTTCGGGCTTTTCGCGCTGCTGCTGTTCCTGTCGATGCTTTCGACCGACGGCCCGCGGATCTATTCGGCGGCGCTGACCATTTCGCAGGACATCGTGCTGCCGCTCCGCAGGCGCCCGTTCTCGCTCCGCGGGCACCTGTGGATGATCCGGACCGTGTCGGTCTGCGTGGCGCTCTTCTTCCTGTGCGGCTCGTGCTTCATGAAGCAGCTGGACTACATCCAGATGTTCGTCTCGCTTGCGCTGTGCATGTGGACGGCCGGAGCGGGCCCGGTGATGGTGTTCGGTCTCTATTCCCGCTTCGGCACGACGGCGGGCGCCTGGGCGTCCCTGGGCGCCTCGACCACGATGTCGGCCGCCTTCGTCCTCGTGCAGCGCAACTGGGCCGACGTCGTCTACCCGGCCGTCGAAAGGGCCGGGCTCGTCGACCGGCTCGACAGGGCGCTGCGCGCCGCGTCGTCGCCGTTCGAGCCGTGGATCCACTGGGAGATGGACGCCGTCAAGTGCCCGGTCAACACCATCGAATTCACCTTTTTCCTCTCTCTCCTCTGCCTTGCGCTGTACGTTGCGGTCTCGAAACTGACGTGCCGCAGGCCATTCGACCTGGATGCGATGCTGCACCGGGAAAAAGCGGCCGCCGGCGCGCGGCCGGCCGCGTCTACGTTGGGCAAACTGGTCGGCATCACGCCCGAATACACGCGCGGCGACAGGATGATCGCGTGGGGGGTGTTCCTGTACGTCTTCGTGTACTCCTTCGGCGCCTGCTTCCTCGGCGTAGTCGCCTGGAACGCCGCAAGCCCGTGGCCGATGCGCTGGTGGGGGCGGTACTTCACGGTGGTGAACTTCGTCGTTCCCGGAGTGGTCGCGGCGGTTTCGACCGTGTGGTTCGGGGTCGGCGGGGCGCTGGGGCTGCGCCGGTTGTTCCGCGACCTCGCGGCCCGGCGCGAAGTCGACGAGACCGACGACGGGCGCGTGGAACGGCCCGGGGACGCCCCGCCAACCCCGGATCAGGCCGGCGGGAAGGACTCCCCGGCGACGTAGGACACGACGTCGGGAATGGGGCCGGGGTCGCGCCCGTCCATTCGCGCCAGGATGTTTTCCGCCGCCACGCGGCCGGTCTCCGCCGGGTCGAACTCGAAGCGCGTCAGCGAGCGGGGATACACGGGGACAAGCCCCTTGTTGGCAAGGGCCACCGCGTACACGTCGCGGGGAATGGCGACGCCGCGTTCCTGCAGCGCGGCAAGGCCGCCTACGGCGAGGTAGTCGTCGGCCCAGAACACGAGGTCCGGCCACGTTTCGCGCGGCCTGGCGAAGCGGTCGAGCAGCCGCGCCATGCCGCTTCGCTCGAGGCGTTCGAGAAATCCGGTTCCGGGCCGGATCTTCACCGGGCACGTTTCGACTTCCAGACCGGCCGCCGCCATCCGCGAGCGGAGCGCGTCCAGGAGGTCGCCATGGCCGTATCCGACGAGCAGCGCCCTCCCGACCCCCACTGCCGCGCACTGGCGGAAAAACGCCGCCATGTCGCCGAACGACGCCGCGCTGGTCCCAAGGCCGGCGTCGCCGTCTTTTGCCACGAGCGGAACCCCGGCGCGCCGGATCCGGCGCTGGACGGCATGCGGGCAGTGGAACGCGAATGCGAAATCGAACCGCGCCTGGAGCGCCAGGTCGAGCCGGGCGAAATCGAAGGCGCCGCCCTTCCGGCGGTCGAGAGTCTCGACGAGGAACAGGTACCCGGCGGCCGCAAGCCTCCGCCGCATCTCCCCTAGGAGCGTGGCCGCGTGGTACGTGCCCTCCAGGTCGGCGGGAACTACCGCGAGCAGCTGCCCCTTCCACAGCGTTTCACGCGGGCCGAGCACGACGCTGCCGACGCGCGGGCGGGGGCTGACGAGGTTTTCGGCGGCCAGCCTGGCCACCGCCTCCCTCGGGACCCGCAGGCTGGTGCCCAGGGCGCCGGCCAGATCGTGGAGCGTGGGCAGCACGTCGCCCTTGCGGTAGAAGCCGGAGGCGATGGCGCGCCGCAGGCCGTCCGCGACCTGGTCGGAAAGGTTTTTCGCGATACCGTGGTTCACTGCGAACGGCAGCGGTCGGGGCGTGGCGGTTCTTCGCATGGGTCGGAATGCCGGCGGCAGCGTCAGGCGGATTCCGCCGCGGCGGCGTCCATCTCCGCGCGGATCGCGAGCGCGGCGGCGCGCGGATCGGGCGCGCCGAGGATCGGCCTGCCTACCACGAGATGCGTCG
>JAFUXX010000215.1 GCA_017476965.1 Kiritimatiellia bacterium
CGCCTCCGGGCCGACGCCGCGCTGCGCGGCGCGCTCGGCGCCCGCGCCCGCGGTTTCGTGCTGTCCCGTTTTTCCCCGGCCGCGTTCCGCGCCGACGTCGAAAGGTTCCTGCAATGCACAGCTTGATCGCCGTCGCGCACAGGGTCTGCCCCGCGCTTTCGTCCAACGCCGCCTGCTTCCCGGACAAGGAATCGATGGTGCGGGCCTGCTCCGCGTCGATGTTCCGCGCGCTCCGCGGCCTGCCGTGCAAGGTCGTCGCGATCATGGACTCCTGCCCGCCCGCGTGGGAGGATTTCCTGCGCGAGTCGTTCGCCCCGAACGCGGCGGAAGGTTCCGAGCTCGTGTTCGAGCGGCACGACCGCGCCGGCAACCGCGCGACGTTCGCCCGCCAGATCGAAGTGCTGCGCGAGGAAGCGCTCTCCGCCGATCCGCCGCGGTACGTGTTCTTTTCGGAGGACGACTACCTCTACCGCCCGGACGCCTTCCGCGCGATGATGGCGGCGCTCGACCTTCCGGGCGCGTATTTCGCGACGCCGCTCGACCACCCGGACCGCTACGGCGGCGCGGCCGCGGAGCCGCGCGCGTCCGAGATACGCTGCGCGGGCGGAGTCCACTGGCGGCGCGTCGGCACGACGTGCCTCACGTTCATGTGCGCCCCTCGGACCCTCCTGCGCACCGCCCGGGCGCTCGGCGTCTACTGCTCCGGCAAGGAGGACGCCGCCGCGTGGCTCGGCATCACCAAGGAGGGCATGTTCTCGCCGCGCGCGATGCTCCGCAGCCTGCGCGCGGCGGCAGGCCGCGCGCTGCGCGGCCCGGAGAAGGCGGGCTACCGCGACTTCCTGCCGCTTTACGCGTGGCTGACGCTGGGCCTGCGCCCGCTCTTCGTGCGGCGGCGTTCGCTGTGGAGCCCCATGCCCACGCTCGCCGTGCACTGCTGCGCCAATTCGCTTCCGCCGATGGCGGACGCGATCCTGTCGGGGATCAGATAGGCCGCACGGCGACGCGGATTGTCGCGACGAGGTCGCCTGCGCGGCGGACGGTGCGGCGGCGGGCTGGCGCCGCCTTGCCTGCCGACGCGACGGGTTTCGAAACGTCTTCCGTCGCGCGCAGCCCGACCGTGCGCGTTCCGCCTTTGGAGAGCAGCTCTTCGTCGAAAAACATCGAACCTTCGCCGAGCGTCGAAGCGTCCGTCCCGGCGAGGATCGCGCCGAGCGTGTCGAACGGCGAAGATGCGATCTTGCCGGCGGATTTGGTCGGCGCGGCGGCTTCGGCCAAGTCGCCCGCCACGCCCATCGCGACCTTGGCGAGCGCGCCGAGTGTCTTCGCCACGGCGTCCGGCGCGAGCGGCACCGAGACGCCGAACGTCACCGCGCACGGCAGCTGGAGGCTTTCCTTGAAGAGCACGGCGTCGATCCAGTCGCCCTCGCCGTAGTCGCGCGAGGAGCCGTCGATTTCGATCTTGCGCGCCACGACGCGCTGCTGGTACGCGTAGCGCGGCCAGTGGACTACGGACACGAGCGAGTGCACGGTCTTGCGGCGCAGCGCGGCGGCCGTGCCTTTGTCGGCGAATTCGACGCGTTCGAGGTGGACTTCCACGAGTTTCGTTTTTTCGGCCATGGCGTTTTGCGGTGTCGGTCTGGAGCGTTCGGGACGGGGAAGGGGAGGTCGGGCGTCAGGCGCCGCGCGGCGGCGCGAGCGCAAGCAGCGCG
>JAFUXX010000216.1 GCA_017476965.1 Kiritimatiellia bacterium
CGGAGCCGGAACGGCGACGGGGCGGCTCGCCGTCGCACGGAACAGCGCGCCGTGCGCTCTGGATGCCGCGGCGAGGGGGAAAGCGCGGTCTGTCGCGGCGGCACGCCGCCGCGACAAACCGCTGGTTTGGAATCCGTGGAATCGTCCGCGCGGTCTTTCCGGCACGGGGATTTTTTGGTAGTATTCCCGCGCGATTTTCACCTTTTGCAACAAAACCCGGCCCGCGGCAGTCCGCGGGAGGAGGAGAGATGAACCTTTTCGAAGCGATTTTCGGCACCAAGCACGCGCGCGACGTGAAGCGCCTGCGCCCGGTCGTCGCGCGCATCAACGAGTGGGACGAGAAGTTCAAGGCGTTGTCCGACGCCGAGCTGCAGGCCAAGACTGCCGAGTTCAAGGAGCGGTTCCGCGCCGCCACGACGGGCAAGTCCGCCGTCACGCCGGCCGCGGCCCTCGACGCGCTGCTGCCCGAGGCTTTCGCCGCCGTCAAGAACGCCTGCCGCCGCCTCGTCGGCACCAAATGCACGGTCTGCGGCCACGAGCTGGAGTGGGACATGGTCCCGTTCGACGTCCAGCTCATGGGCGGCATCGTCCTGCACCAGGGCAAGATCGCCGAAATGCAGACGGGCGAAGGCAAGACGCTCGTCGCCACCGCGCCGCTGTACCTCAACGCCCTCGCCGGCGAAAACGTGCAGCTCGTCACCGTCAACGACTACCTCGCGCTGCGCGACTCGCAGTGGATGGGCCACCTCTACAAGTGGCTCGGCCTCACCGTGGGGTGCATCCAGAACTCCATGACGCCCGCGCAGCGCCGCGAACAGTACGCCTGCGACATAACCTACGGCACCAACTCGGAGTTCGGGTTCGACTACCTGCGCGACAACGGCATGGCCCAGGACGTGCGCGAGCAGGTGCAGCGCGGCCACGCGTTCGCGATCGTGGACGAAGTGGACTCCATCCTGATCGACGAAGCGCGCACGCCGCTGATCATCAGCGGTCCGGCGGAGTACTCCTCCAACCAGTACCGCGAGCTCCAGCCGCAGGTGGAGAAGCTCTACCGCCGCCAGGAAAAGCAGGTTTCCGGCCTCGTGGCGGACGCCCGCAAGGCGCTTTCCTCCGGCGAGACTGCCCGCGCGCAGAAGCTCCTCTACCAGATCTACCACGGCATGCCCAAGAACAAGGAGTTCATGGCGATGCTCGAGGACCCCGCGGTGCGCAAGGTCCACGAGGACGTCGAGGCCATGATGCTGACCGACATGCACAAGGACGAGGCGCGCGAGTTCCGCGAAGAGCTCTTCTTCACTGTGGACGAAAAGATGCGCGACGCTTCGCTCACCGACCGCGGCTGCGCGGAGCTCAACCCGTCCGACCCCGAAATGTTCGTCGTGCCGGACATCATCGGCGCCATGGCCGAAATCGACCGCGAAGGCCTGCCGCGCGAGGAGCGCGACCGCCGCCGCGTCGAGGTGCAGAAGCGCTTCGCCGAGCGTTCCGAGCGCATCCAGAACGTCGCCCAGCTGCTCAAGGCGTACTGCCTGTACGAAAAGGACGTCGAGTACGTCGTGCAGAACGACAAGGTCCTCATCGTCGACGAGTTCACCGGCCGCATCCTGCCCGGGCGCCGCTGGAGCGACGGCCTGCACCAGGCGGTCGAAGCCAAGGAACACGTCGCCATCGAGCGCGAGACGCAGACGCTCGCGACGATCACGATCCAGAACTACTTCCGCATGTACAAGAAGCTCTCGGGCATGACCGGCACGGCCGAGACCGAGGCTTCCGAGTTCAACGACATCTACCGCCTCGACGTGGTGGCGATCCCGACCAACCGCCCGATCCGCCGCATCGACCGCAACGACCTGATGTTCCGCACGCAGCGCGAGAAGTACCAGGCGATCATCGAGGACGTCGCGGAGTGCCACAAGGCCGGGCAGCCGGTCCTCATCGGCACGGTGTCCGTCGAAACGTCGGAAATCCTCTCCCGCCTCTTCGACAAGGCCGGCATCCGCCACAACGTCCTCAACGCCAAGAACCACGCCCGCGAGGCCGAAATCGTCGCGCTCGCCGGGCAGAAGGGCGCGGTCACCATCGCCACCAACATGGCCGGCCGCGGCACGGACATCAAGCTCGGCGAAGGCGTGGTGTGGACGCCCAAGGAGCTCATCCGCTCCCAGACTTCGCTCGACGAAAAGCCCGCGGGCGAAACGAAGACGCTCCGCCAGCTGCTGGAGGAGCGGCCCTGCGGCCTGTACGTGATCGGATCCGAGCGCCACGAGTCGCGCCGCATCGACCGCCAGCTGCGCGGCCGCTGCGCCCGCCAGGGCGACCCCGGCGCGTCACGTTTCTACGTGTCGCTGGAGGACAACCTCATGCGCCTCTTCGGCTCCGACCGCATCGCCGGCATCATGACGCGCCTCGGCATGCAGGAGGGCGAGCCGATCGAGCACCGCTGGCTCAACCACTCCATCGAGAGCGCCCAGCGCCGCGTCGAGGAGCGCAACTTCTCCGTCCGCAAGCGCACGCTCGAATACGACGACGTGATGAACCGCCAGCGCGCCGTGGTGTACGACTTCCGCACCGACGTGCTGCGAAAGGAGGACGTCCACGGCCTCGCGCTCGACATCCTCCACGACCTCGTCCTCACGCAGGCCGAGGACCTGCTCTCGGATTCCAAGACCGCGCAGGCGGCAGATTTCGCCGACTGGGCGGCCCGCACGTTCCCCGTGCCCGTGACGGAGGCCGACGTCAAGCCGTTCGCCGGGCAGCCGGAAAAGGCCGCGGAGTTCGTCTACAAGCAGGTCGAGGACGCCTACGAGCTCAAGTGCTCGCTCGAAGACCCGCAGGTGCTGCCGCGGCTGGAGCGCTACGTGGCGCTCCGCGCGATCGACCGCGAGTGGCAGGACTACCTCCGCTCGATGGACGAGCTGCGCGACTCCGTCCGCCTGCGCGCCTACGGCCAGCGCGACCCGCTCGTCGAGTACAAGCGCGAGGCGTACGGGATGTTCGAGCGCCTGATGAACTCCATCAAGACGCGCGCCGCGACTGGCTTCTTCCGCGCGTCGACGTCGGTGGACAGCATGCGCGCGTTCATGGCCCAGCTCCAGCGTCCGCGCCGCGTGACGCTGACGAGCCCGGACGCCAACGCGTCGCTTCTCCAGAACGCGGCCCGCGCCGCCGCCCCGGCACAGCGCGTGCAGGCCCCGCCCGCGGGTTCCGCCGAGC
>JAFUXX010000217.1 GCA_017476965.1 Kiritimatiellia bacterium
CCGTCGGCGCGGCCGCTTCCGACACGCACGACGAAGCGCTCGACCCGACCGTCGTCTCCGCCCGCGGCCGCGTGTGGGACCTCGCGGTCCCGGTCGTGGTGCTCGTCGCCTCCGGCATCGCCCTCATGCTCTACCTCGGCGGCTACTGGAAAGTCCCGGCCGAAGGCGAGGCCCCGGTTTCGGTGTTCGCGGCGATCGGCGACACCCAGGCCGCGCTCGCGTTCGCCACGGCGTGCCTGATCGGCCTCGCAGTCGCGTTCGCGCTCGTCGTGCCGCGCGGCGTTATTTCGTACAGGGAGTTCTTCGCGTGCATCCCGGCCGGCATCCGCATGATGGTCTCCGCGCTCATCATCCTCGTGCTGGCGTGGACGCTCTCCACGATCTGCAACGGGCTGCTCGGGATCGACGACTTCATCTCCGACGCCGTGAAGCGCGGCGCGGATTCCGGCCTGCTCCCGCTCGGGCTCCTGCCCGCCGTCCTGTTCCTGCTCGCGGCCGTCATCGCCTTTTCGACGGGCACGTCGTGGGGCACGTTCGGGATTCTCATCCCGATCGCGATCGCGGTGTGCAACAAGGTCGATCCGTCGCTCAACGCGCTCGTGCTCTCCTCCATCCTCTCCGGCTCGGTGATGGGCGACCACTGCTCGCCGATTTCGGACACTACCATTCTTTCCTCCACCGGCGCGCAGTGCCGCCACATCGACCACGTGCGCACGCAGCTGCCCTACGCGCTAACCGTGGGCGCGACGAGCGCCGTCGGCTACGTGGTCGCCGGCGCGACGCGTTCGATGGCGTACGGAGTTTCGGCCTGCATCACGCTCGCCGTTTCCGCGGCGCTGCTCGTGGCCGCCCTGCTCGTCCTGCCGCGCGCGTTCCCCGGCACCGGCAAGGCGCGCAAACAGGCCGCCTGATCGACAAGCCCCGGGAGGAAGCCGCCGCGCCGCCGCCGCCCCGTCCTACAGCAGGAAGGGGCGCAGCGGCGCCGGCATCCCGGAAACGACGTCCTCCAGGAACTCGGCGGCCGACTTGGGCGAAGGGCTTTCGAGCCATTCGCCGACGAGGCGCACGACCCCGGCGCAGTAGATCCGCAGCGCCGGCCCGGCTTCGGGCGGCAGCGGGTTGCCGTTCCGCTGTTCGGCGTAATCGGAAACGGCGCACACGGAGTGCGCGAGGAGCAGTTCGCAGAAACTCTCGGGCCCCGCGATTTCGCGGAACGCGCCGACGAACATCGCCCTGTCGCGCCCGAAGCGGACGAGGCCCGCGAGCACGAGATCGCGGAAGCTCGGCAGCGGCGCCCCCTTGCGCCCGCGGCAGAGCGTGGCGACGTCCTCCCACGCGTAGAATTTCATGACGAGGTCGTACTTGCTGCGGAAGCGGTTGTAGAACGTCCGCGTGGACACCCCGGCCTCGCGCGCGATTTCGCGCACCGTGAGGCTCTCGAAGGGCTTGCTGCGCCCCAGCCGTCGCAGCGCCGCGGCGAGGGCCTCCGCCACGGGCCCCGTGGCGGCGCACTTGCAGTTCGTCGCGCACATGCGGCCAAGCGTACCACACCGCCCCCGCCCCCGCAACCCGCGCCGCGCGGTTTGTCAAATGAAAAGGACACCGTAGCGTTTCGCGTCACGACCGCATTGGTCAAAAGCGAGGACACCGACGGCTCCTGCGGAGGGGGCGGCTAGCCGCCCCCTCCGCAGGAGCGTGCCGCATTCGTCCGGCG
>JAFUXX010000021.1 GCA_017476965.1 Kiritimatiellia bacterium
GACGGCTCCGCCACCGGCGCCAAGCCCGTGCGGTTCTGGGGCACGACCGCCGTCACCACCCAGTACGTCGCCGACTCGATCCTCCCGCTCGTCTATCGCGCCGGCGCATGGTACGTCTCGGACCGCGACGCCAACGACAACTATTACGAGCGCCTCCGCGTCTCCGGCCAAATTCGGACTGCGCGACCTGTGCGGCGATACTCCGTGTGCGGCGCCGACACGAACGGCCTCGGCTATTGCAGCCTCGACCCCGGCGTGGCAATCGACGCCACGCGGCCGCTGCTCTACAACATCCGTGCCGCCGCCACCACCGCCGCAGGAACCGCGTCCTCGGATTGGTACTTCGTGTACGCAAGCGGCGCCAACTTCGAAATCGACCGCAAATTCCCGGGAAAACAGGGCAGCCCGCTCTACATTCTGGGCACCCTCTCCGACGACGGGAAGGTTTTCACCGTCGGCGATCCAATGTTCTCCTACACCCCCGTCCCGCCGTGTTTCCCGATCGGATACTATCACCCGACCTCGACCAACATGTTTTATTTCGTGTCGCAACCGCTGCTTTTGCCCCCGGCCGTCCCGGCCACCCGCAAAATCGGCGGCGTCGCGCTCGACGCGGACATCCCGCTCGCCGGCGGCCTCGTCGCCACCAACGGCGCCCTGCGCGTCTACGACGCGGCCCCCGACGGCACCCTCTCCAATCTGCTCTGGGACAGCGCCTCCGCCGCGGACACCGCCACCGTCCGCGCCCTCGACCGCCGCGTCGCCGCCCTCGAACGCGGCGGCGGCACCGCGTTCTGGGCGGAATACGACGCCACCGGCGCGGACAACCCGGACAACGACACCGTCATGCTCAACCGCCCCGTCACGAGCTTCGCCTCTGGCTTCCAGTGGGCCACCTCCGGCGCCTACCACGCCCTGGCGACGAGCGGCGCAGTGGCATTCGTCGCCGAAAACGGCGGCGAAATGAGACTCTACACGACCTCGATCACAAACAGCGTCGGCATCACCCAGGGCGGCGGCGTAGTCACAGTCGGCTGCAACGCCGAAGGCTTCGAAGTCGCAAACGGCATCGCCACCATAACGTACCCCTACAGCGGCGGTGCATACCCGACAATCTACGGCGCCGCCACCCTCGCCGGCCCGTGGACGCAGATGAGCGGCGCAACGTGGGTCGCCGACGCCGCCGCCGGCACCGCCCGCGCCTCCTTCCCGGCAACCGGCGACGCCTTCTTCTTCCGCGCCACCACCGCCGTACAGCAAAGCGAATATTGGCGCGCCCGCATGCCGTCGTACCTCGAAGGCGGCGTCATGACGAGCCCGGCCGACGTCGCGCCCGTCGTCTACGACAGCGTCATCACCATCACCCAGGGCGGCCACACCTACCGCCTGCCCGCCCAGCGCGTGGACTGACCGCCATGATACGCCTCCTCGCCCTCGTGCCCGTCGCCCTCCTGCCGCTGCTCGCACTCCGCGCCGCAGGCGTGCGCCCGCATTGGCGGCGCCTCACCCCAGGCGCCGCCGCCGCATTGCTGCTCCTGGCCATAGTCGCCAGCCGCACCGCATTCGCCAAAGGCGACACCCCGCCGCCCGGACCGTACCCGACCGAACAAACACCGGCAATCAGACTCATCCGTGGCGTAGACCGCATCCTCCGCCTGCTCGACGCAACCGTTCAGAAACACCCATGAAAGCCCCTTGCATCCTCCTTGCAGTCGCCTGCACAAGCCTTGCGCAGTACGTGCCGCCGCCGCAGAAAGTGGCCCGCGAACTCGATCCCGCCCAAGTCGCCGCCGTAATCGAAAAAGCGCCCGCATCGGCCACCGTCTCCGCCCCCGCGCACCTCCTGCGGCCCTCCGCCACCAACGCCGTAGACGCCGCCATCGTCGCCGCCCTGCGCGCCGCAATCGCCGACACCCGCACCAACATCGCCGAAGTTGCAAGCCTCACCGACCTCGAAATCGCCGCCCTCTACCTCTCGCAGCTCAAACGCGACGCCGCGCCCCTCGCCGCCATCGCCCCGACGAACACGATAGAGTACCTCATCGGCGCCGGCATGCGCCTCGACCTCGCCGCCGAAAAGCAATCAAATTGAATTCTCAACAATTTGATTGTTCGCCCGTTTTTGGCCCCTTTTCGCCGCCGAATTCTCAACTGCCATCCTCTCCAGTTTTCGGCCTCGAATCCTCGCTCCGTCCCGTGTTTTAGCGCCTCTTCTCGCCTTTTCCCGCATTCTCATCTTCGCTGGCGGGAAGCA
>JAFUXX010000218.1 GCA_017476965.1 Kiritimatiellia bacterium
GCGCGTGGGCGGCGCCGCGGAAGAAGGCCGAGACCATGTGCCCCGCCAGCTCCGGCAGGTCGTCCGCCACCGCGCCGTATGCCTCGAGGAGCGCCGCGCGCTGCTCGTCGGCGAGCGTTTCGTCGAAGCCGTGCGTCCGTTCCGCGTCCGCCGTGCGCACGACCCACCCCATCTCGCCGGCGGCGCTCTCCCGCGTCTCGCAGCAGGACATGAGCGCCGGCTCCACGCCTTCGATTTCGTTGTAGAGCCATGCGAGGTCCGCGAACACGCCGTCCCGCGCGTCGTCGAAAATCTGCCCCAGGCGCCACTCGTCCACGCCGCGGAGCGGGTTCATGCGCTCGAGCTCGAGCGCCTCCGCCGACTTCTCGAAGAGGGCCGCGCCGCGGCCGCCGGCCGCCCACGAGTTGAAGCGCAGCGTGGTGAGCGTCCCGTCGGAGCGGCCGAAGAGGGATTTCAGGAAAAAACGGGCCATGGCTAGACGAGCCTCCTGCTGTTCGATTCGTCGCGCACGCCGAGCGTCCGCGAGCCGGGCGAGGCCGGCTCCGCGCCGCCGTCCGGCTCCACCGCCTCCGGCGGGAACGTCCACGCGCCGAGCGCGGAGTCGGCGGCCGAGCGGGCCAGGACGCCGCCCATGAACTCGTCGCAGTGGCTTACCTCGCCGTCGCCGCCCTCGAACTCCGGCACCACGACGCGCACGTTGCCGTTGGCGGCGGTCCGGAGGAACGGCGTGGAGTAGTCCTCCCGCAGCGCCGGATCCGCCGGGATCCGCGCCGCGCCGGTGTTGAACCAGTCCTGGAACATCATGCACAGCTCGTGCCGGCGGTGGCTCTCCAGGTTCACCTGGTCCACCCGCCCCGGCCACCGGGACGCGGCCCATTCGGCGCTCTCCATCCCCAGGCCCGTGGAGTCCATCGCGAGGCGCAAGATCCGGCGCTCGCGTCGCTCCATCTTCGCCTCGATGAACCGGCGCTGCTCCGCGAACGGCATGTCGTGGTGCGTCTCGCGGCACACGAGCAGCCAGCTCACGCCCACGTTGAGCCACTCGCTCCACGCGCTGGCGTGGCGGCGGCGCGCGATGTCGTAGCCCGCGACGCGGCGCGCGTCCGGGAAGCGGCGCTCGATCTCGGCGATTTCGGCCGCGTCCATCTCGCAGGGCGCGAGGACCTTCGCCGGCAGGAGCTTCCCGCCCGCGTCCTGGACCTTGCACTCGAACTGGCTCTCCCACGCCGCCTGCGTCCGGGCGCCGGCGCGCGTCGTCCGGAGGAACTCCTCGCGCGACTGGCTCCGGCCGGTCTTCTCGTTGATCTTCTCCACGAGGCCCTGCGCGATCGCGTCGTGGATCGTCACGCGGTGCAGCGAGGCGTGCTGCGGGTTGTCCTTCTTCGCCTCGGCGACGACGCGCGCGAACGGCGTGTCCTTCGAGCCGTCCACCCGGTAGGCCGAGACCATCTCCAGTTGCCCGCCCCACATGATGCAGGGATACGCCATGTCGATGAGCGCGCCCGAGTCGCGGTGCAGGTCCACCTCGTCCAGGAACACGTCGCCGCCCTTGCCCGCGAACGCCTCGGGCGTCGAGGAGAGCGAGACGATCCGCGCGCCGTTCGGGAACGTGCAGACGAACGCCGTGATGTCCTTCTCCGGGTCGATCACCGTGAGGTCGCGTCCCGTGAGCCCCTTGGCGGCCACGTTCGCGAGCTTGCACCACATCGCAATGTAGTCGCGGATGAGCTCCTGCGCCGTGAGCTGGTCGCGCGAGCTCACCCACTGCGTGAAGCCGCGGCCGCGCCGCATGCACTTCTGGAACATCCGGTAGCTCGAGGCGTAGGTGAAGCCCACGCGGCGCGACTTCTCCGCCACCTTGAGCGGAGACTCGTCGTTGATCCACTTCTCCTGGTAGGGCAGGAAGTACGATGTGTCGGCGCCGGCCATCCCTATCGCTTCCTCCCGAGGATGCGGTCGATCTCGTCCGCCACCTGCGCCGGGTCGACCTTCCCGCCGCGCGCCGCGTCCGAGAGCTCGGCCATCTGCGCCAGCCTCTTCTCCGCAGCCTCGAACTTCTCCCGGTCGAGCTTCTGCGCCTCGGCGCGGAGGTCGATCTCGCGGTCCTTCTGCGCCGCGGCCACGAGCTGCGCCGCCATCTTGATCCAGTCGCTCGCCGCCGAGGCGTCGCCCGTCCGCAGCGCGATCTCCGAGCCCATCGCCATGAAGGCGTCCGCGATCTCCTTCTTCGCGCCCGCCGCCTCCGCGAGGCCCTTCGCCTCCTCCCGCGCGATCACCGCCTGCTCCAGGCGGTGCGCGCTCTGCTGCGGCCGCATCCAGTCCAGTCCGAGGCTTCGCACGGCGGACGGCCGCGTCGTTCCGCCGCGTCCGTCCGCCGTGCATCGGCCGAAGCCATCTGATCCGCGGTTTGTCAAATGAAAAGGACACCGTAGCGTTTCGCGTCACGACCGCATTGGTCAAAAGCGAGGACACCGACGGCTCCTGCGGAGGGGGCGGCTAGCCGCCCCCTCCGCAGGAGCGTGCCGCATTCGTCCGGCGCA
>JAFUXX010000219.1 GCA_017476965.1 Kiritimatiellia bacterium
CGGCGGCGTGGCGGACCCGACGCCCGTCGATCCGTGCGGTCTTTTCGCCGACGTCTCCTCCAAGCCCTTCCCCGCGCTTTCCGACGAAGCGGCGGCGGCGATGGTCGCCGAAATCGAGAGCGCCCGGGCCGCGGCGGACAGCGTCGGCGGCGTGGTCGAAGTGCGCGCGGAAGGAATGCCTCCCGGCGTCGGCGCGCCGTTTTTCGACCGCGTCGAGACGCACCTCGGCGGAATGCTTTTCTCGCTCCCCGCGGTTCGCGGCGTGGAGTTCGGCGACGGCTTCGAGTGCGCGCGCCGCCGCGGTTCCTCCAACAACGACGCTCCCGTGCCCGCGCCCGGCGCGACGCCGGACGCGCAGTCGCGCATCGGCTTCGCCGCGGGGATACGCCGCGCGACGAACCGTGCCGGAGGCGCGGAGGGCGGCATCACGACCGGAATGCCGGTCGTCGCGCGCGTCGCGTTCAAGCCCACGCCGTCGATCGCGGGCGAGCAGACCACGGTCGATCCCGTGACCAACGAACCCAAGACGCTCCGCGTTCCCGGCCGCCACGACCCGTGCGTCGTTCCGCGCGCCGTCCCGCTTGTCGAAAGCGCGGTGGCGTTCGTCCTGTGGGACATGCTGCTCGGCGCGGCCGCCAAGTCCTGATCTGCGCGGAGGGCCGCCCCGCCGCGCGGGGCGCGTCCGTCACGAATTGGCTTTCGCCGTGCGCAGAAAGTAGCGCACCGGAGGCACGCGCACGACGCGGCGGAAGAGGTCGCGGTCCGTGCGCCGCCTTTTCTTTTGCACTATCCGGCGCGTGCGGCGGACCTCCCCTGCGTCGGAAAAGAGCGTTCCGTACAGGCCGAAGTCGTCGACGAACGTGCGCCAGTCGCCGCGCAGCAGGTGCAGGACGGCGTGGCCGGCCATCACGGCCGCATAGCACGTCATCAGCCTCGCGCGCCGCCACGGGCCGAGGCAGACGCGCAGCGAAAACCACGAGTTGCGGATGAACTGCCGCATCATCTCGCGGCGCGGGAACATCGACATCGTCGCGCCGCAGAGGTGCTCGATCGGAGGCGTTGGCACGTACCAGACTTCGCGTCCCGCCAGCCAGACGCGGTGGCAGAAATCCGTTTCCTCGTAGTACGAGCGGAAGTGGTCGTAGAAGAGAAAACCGCCGACTTCCGGCAGTACGCTCCGGCGGAACATCATGAACGCGCCGATCGCGGAGAAAACCGGGGCCGGGGAGTCGAACTGGCCGCGGTCCGGGACGTCGAACCCCGGCGAGTAGAGGAACCCGAACGGCGTGAGAAAAGTGCCGGTCCCGCCGAGCGTGAACCCGCGGCGCGGCAGGAGCATCGTTCCCTGCGCGACCGCGCAGTCCGGGTGCGCGTCGAGGAACTCCGCGAGCCGCTCGATCGACGCCCGGTCGCGCACCACGGTGTCGTTGTTGAGCAGCAGGACGTATGGCCGCGTGCAGTGCGGCATTGCCCGGTTGTTGCCGCCCGCGAAACCCGGGTCGCCCGGCGACTCCACGTAGACGGCGCCGGGATGCGCCTCGGCGATCGCGCGCGTGGAAGCGGACGGGGAGTTGTCCACGACGATAGTGCGCGGTTCGGAGCCGCACGCGGCCCGCAGCGAATCGAGGCAGTCCCGCAAGAGACCGTCGCCGCGGTACGTGAGCACCACTATGTCGATGTCGTCGAGCTTCCTCACGGCTCAGCGGTCCAGCCGCTCTTCCGTGTCGGGGTCGTAGAGGTGCGCGTTCGAGAGGTCGAGCGCGAACGAAGCGGAGTCCCCGACCGAAATCCCGGCGTGCGGGCCCACCTTGGCGACGAACGTCGATTCCCCGCCGTCCTGCGAGAGGTGCAGGTACGTTTCAGCGCCCATCGGCTCGACGTTCACCGCGGCGGCGGCGACAGTCGCGGCGGCGCCGGAAGAGCCGGCGGGCGCGATGCCTTCGGGGCGGACGCCGAGGATCGCGGGCC
>JAFUXX010000220.1 GCA_017476965.1 Kiritimatiellia bacterium
ACTTGCGGGAATGCGGCGCGCCGTCGGGACGTGGCGCGCCAGCGCGCTCCTTGCGGACCTCGCCGGAAGCGGCGGGAGCGGGCGAAGACGGACCCGCCGCGGGGGCGCCGGCGCCCTTGGGCGCGAACAACTTTTTGACAAAAGAAAAAAGAGACATGAAATACCCTCCTTCATGCGCCAACGGGCAACCGCATGGGTTGCCCGTCGGATGCGAACGAGTCCCGGGGACTCGCGGTCTTGCGCGCTAGCGCTTGGAGAACTGGAAGCGGCGGCGGGCTCCGCGGAGACCGGGCTTCTTGCGTTCCTTCATGCGCGGATCGCGCGTGAGGCAGCCCGCGGCCTTGAGCGCGGCGCGGAGCGAGGCGTCCGCCTCGCAGAGGGCGCGGGCGAGGCCGTGGCGGACCGCGCCGATCTGGCCGGTGCTGCCGCCGCCCTTGGCCCAGGCGACGACGTCGTACTTCGTCTCGACGCCGGCGATCTTGAGCGGCTGCATGAGGAAGATGCGGGACGCCTCGTCCGTGACGTATTCTTCGAGGGGCTTGCGGTTGACCGTGCACTTGCCCTCGCCGGAAACGAGGGTAACGCGGGCCACTGCCGTCTTGCGGCGACCGGTCGCCGCGGCGATGATTTCGGCCATGGTGTTTGTCCTGTCTTTTTTGCGTTAGATCTTGGCCGCGACGGGCTTCTGCGCGGCGTGGGGGTGGTCGGCGCCGGGGTAGACGAGCAGGCGGCGCATCATGCCGCGCGCGAGCTTGTTGCCCGGAAGCATCCCCTTGACGGCCTCGGTCACGATGCGGGCCGGATCCTTGGCGCGCACGACGGACGCGGGCAGCACGACGTGGCCGCCGCGCCAGCCGGAGAAGCGCTCGTAGGTCTTCTGCTGCTCCTTGCGGCCGGAAAGCTTGACCTTGGCGGCGTTGACCACCACGACGAAAGCCCCGGTGTCCACCCACGGGGTGTAGTCGGGCTTGTCCTTGCCGCGGAGGGCGTTGGCGACGAAAACGGCGAGGCGGCCGGCGGGCACGCCGGCGGCGTCGACGAGAATCCACCTGCGGTTTTCGCCGGGGTCTTTTGGGAAAAACGTGTTCATGTAGACGTGTATCCTGTTGCGTAAGGTGATACGGGCGCGCAATGATGCCAGAACACGGGACGAAAGTCAACGCCGCCCCGCGGCCCCGCGCGCCGGGCCCGTGTCAGACCTCGATCGGCACGCACCAGCCGTGCGTGTCGGGCAGTTCCCCGTACTGTATCCCCTGGACTTTTTCGAAGAGGTCGGTCACGACCGGACCGGCCTTTTCGGGGTCGCCGACGGTGATCGTGTCGCCGCCGCGGACGATCTGCCACACCGGGGTGACCACGACGGCGGTGCCGCACGCGGCGATTTCGGCGAATTCGCGCAGTTCGTCGTACGGGACGGGGCGGACCTCGACCTTGCGCCCTTCGTCTTCGCAGATGGCGCGCAGGGTCATGTTGGTGACGGAGGGCAGCACGGAGCGCGAGTCCGTCGTGACGTAAGTGCCGTCCTTCTTCACGCCGAGGAAGTTGGAGGTGGCGAACTCCTCGACGCACGTGTGCGTCTTGGCGTCGAGGTAGAGCTCCACGGGGAAGCCCTCCTTCTTGGCCGTCTCGTGGGCGAAGATGGACGCGGCGTAGTTGCCGCCCACCTTCACGTCGCCCATGCCGAGCGGGGCGGCGCGGTCGTAGTCGTCCAGGATCACGGCGCGGACGGGCTTGAGGCCGCCCTTGTAGTAGGCGCCGGCCGGGGTGACCATCATGACGAAGGTGTAGGAATCGGCCGGGGCGACGCCGATCTGCGCGCCGGTGCCGACGAGCAGCGGGCGCACGTAGAGCGAACCGCCCGTGCCGTACGGCGGGATGTAGTCCGCGTTGGCCTTCACGACGCGGCGGAGAGCTTCCATGAAGAGGTCGGTCGGCACGGGGGGCATGCACGTGCGCAGCGCGGTGCGCTGCATGCGGGCCGCGTTTTCCTCCGGGCGGAACGCCGCGACGCTCCCGTCCTTGCGGCGGAAGACTTTGAGCCCCTCGAAGCACTCCTGCCCGTAGTGCAGGCAGGCGGCCGCGATGTGCATCTTGAGCCAGGGCTCCTCCACGAACGAAAGCGGGCCCCAGGCGCCGTCTTTCCAGACGCATTCCACGTGGCCCGCCGTGTCGCGGTACTTGAACCCGAGATTTTTCCAATCAAGATCTGCTGCCATTTTTCCTTCTTTCCGGCGCTTCCGGCGCCGATTTCGCGTTGCCCCGGATTATCCCCCATCGCCCCTCCGCGCGCAAGCGCGTTTTTCGCCCGCGCGGGAGTTTGCCCGGAGGGGCGGGTTCGGATAGAATCGGGGCCGCGATGATTTCCAGCCACTCCGGACTTTTTCCC
>JAFUXX010000221.1 GCA_017476965.1 Kiritimatiellia bacterium
CCAAAACGGCGGGATCCGGACGATCGGCGCTTCGCTGGATCTGCATGCGGGCCAGCTTGTGGACCGCGTGGGCGTTTCCATGGGGCTTTCGTTTCCGGCTGGTCCTGGCCTTGAAAAGCTTGCGCAGGCGTCCTGCGGCCCCAAAGCCAGGCTGAAAGCCTCCGTCGAGGGAACCGGCTGCCATTTGAGCGGCGCGGAAACACAGCTGTACGCGCTGATGAAGGACGGTTTGTGCAAAGAGGACGCCGCGATGGAGGTCCGTTTCGGCGGCAAGGAGCCGGACGAAATCCTCGAATCGCTCGTTTCGTCGCAGCGCAAGGCTTTCGCCGCGGCAGCGGCGGCGTTCGAGGACGACTCCCCGGCGCGCGTTGCGGCGCTCGAAAAGGCCGCGGCGCAGCAGCGCGAGCTTTCCAAGGCGTGGCTGCCGCTCTCCGACAAGCTCCTCGAATCGTTCCGCGCCGGAACGACGAACGAGGACGAAATCGCGGCGCTTTCCAAAACCCTGCGCGACGCGGCCGACGGCGCGGACGGCGCCGCGGACGCGCTCGAAGCGCTCTCGCCCGACGCCCTCGACGCCATGCGCGGCGGCGAGTCCGTGGCTTGCGGCCTGCGCGCGTGGCTCGCGGATCCGGTCCGCCAGCTCGGTTTCGCGCTCGAAGCGCAGAGCAACGCCCTCGCCCGCACGGCGTCGACGCGCCTCGTCCGCACTCCGGTCATGGAACAGGGCGCCGCGATTTCGCTCTTCAAGTCTTTCTCCGAGCGGATCGAACCTTGGCTCGACGCGCTCGAAAAGGCCGGGCAGAACGACGCGGGAGACGGGACGGCCGCCTCTGTTCCGGCGGACTCCCTCACGCCAGCCGCGATCGGCGGCGCGCAGGTGCCGCTCTCCGAAGAGGACCGCAAGGAAGTCCTGCGGCTCACGGAAGAAACGTCCGGCACGCTGTCGCTCATCGCCATGGGCGTTTCGCCGGAAAGCGGCGACGTGCTGCCCGAAGACCAACTCCCCAACGCCCGCGCCGCCGCCGACAACATGGCGGAACTGCTCGCGCTGCTCTCCAAAACGCAGCAAAACCAGCAGCAGCAACAGTAACAACAGCAGAATCAGCAGCAGCAAAAGCAGGACCAGCAGCAGGATCAGCAGCAACAGCAGGACCAGCAACAACAGCAACAAGACCAACAGCAGCAGGACCAGCAACAACAGCAACAAGACCAACAGCAGCAGCAGGACCAGCAGCAGGACCGGCAACAGGGCGAAGAAGAAGAGCAGCAGGGCGAAGAGGCCGAAGAGCAAGAAGCCCAGGAAGCCCAGGAAGCGGAAGAGAAGAAAGAAGAATCGCCGGACGAAGAAGCGGCGAAGGCGTTGCTGCGCAAGGTGCTGGAGCAGGAAAAGGCGCGGGCCGACGAAAAGCGCCGCCGGGCGGGCGATTACCCGCCCAAGGTCGGCGAACGTGACTGGTAGACCGGACGGAGGGACAATCGGCATGAAGTTCGCATTCGCGAAAATGCACGGCGCGGGAAACGACTTTGTCGTGGTCGAAGATCCGGACGCGGCGTTTCCGGCCGGGTCCGGCGGCGACGCGCCGGACCCGCTCGTCCGCGCCATCTGCGCCCGGCACACCGGCATCGCCTGCGAGGGGCTGATAGTGCTGCAGCGCGCGACCGCGCCGGAGGGGACGGACTTCCGCATGGTGTTCTTCAACCCCGACGGCTCCCGCGCTTCGATGTGCGGCAACGGGGCACGGTGCGCCGCGGCGTACTCCTGCCGCAAGGGATGGACGGGGCGGACCGGCTCGTTCGCGACGGACGCCGGCACGGTGCCGTTCGAAATCATCTCCGAGGACGGCCCGGCGGGGTGGACCGTTTCCGTCGGGATCAAGGACGTCGCGTCGGTCGTCGATTGCGGTGCTCTCTCGCCGGACGGATCGGCCGTGCCGCTCCCCGCGGGCTTCGACCCGACAGGGACGCTTCTCATCGACACCGGGGTGCCGCACGCCGTGAAATTCTGCCCCGACGTCGCCGCGGTGGACGTCGCGGCCTGCGGCGCGTTCGTGCGCTACCACTCGCGGTTCGCGCCCGCCGGCACCAACGCGGACTTCGTCCAGGTCGCCGGGCCGCACGAAATCGTCCTGCGCACCTACGAGCGCGGCGTGGAAGCCGAGACCCCGGCGTGCGGCACGGGCGTGGCGGCCGCGGCTGTCGCGTCGATGCACGCCGGTTTTTGCAATGTCCCGGTCGCGGTCCGCGTCGCGTTCGGCGCGACGCTCTCAGTGGACTGCGCCTCGCTCCTCCCGGGCGGCGGCGCGACCGGGCTGCGCCTCGTCGGGCCGGCGGCCTTCACGTGCGTCGGCGAACTCGAAACCGACTGGTTTTCCGCCGGGTGAACAGGATTCTCTTCGAGCGCGCGGAACTTGGCGCGGACGGCGTGGCGCGCTTCG
>JAFUXX010000022.1 GCA_017476965.1 Kiritimatiellia bacterium
ATCGCCGCGCGCGACGTCGATTGCATCGTCTATCCGTTCGACGAAACATACCCCGCCGACACCTTCGAGGACGTGCTTGCCTTTGTGGAGGCGGGCGGGGTGCTTGCCGACCTCGGCGGGATGCCCATGTGGTACCCGGCGCGCGAAACGGCTCCGGGAGTCTTCGCGCTCGGCACGCAGGAGGAGACGAGCGCGAACCGCGACGCGCTGCGCATCGCGGTCTCTTCGTGGTGGATGGACCCGGCGTTGCCGCGCGAAACCAAGGCATTCCCGACCGACGCGGCGAAAGCCGCCGGCTACCGCGGCGATCCCGCCGGCGAGCGCGCGACGCGCTTCCAGACGCCGCGCCTGCTGCGCGAAGGCGACGAATTCATCCCACTGCTTGTCGCGAAGGACGCCAACGGACGCGACGCCGCAGCCGCGAGCGTGACGCGCCTCGCCGGCGGCGGCAGCGTCATAGTCTCCGGCCTCTACGGCCGCGGACAGAGCGAGACCGTCGATGAGACCGTGCAGGCCCGCTACCTCGTGCGCTCGCTCGCCATCGCCCTTGCCGAAGGCGTCGAGTCGTACTACTGGTACGAACTGCGCGCCAACGAAAACGACCCGTTCTACAGCGAAAACCACTTCGGGCTCATGCACTCCAACCTCGTGCCGAAACCGGCTTGGAGCGCATACCGCAACTTCACGCTCATGCGCCCCGCCGGAAGCGTCCAGCTTCCCGGCCCTTGGCGCGACCCCGAGCGCGGCATCTTCTTCCCGCAGTGGACGCGCCCCGACGGCACACCAGCCGGCGTCATCTGGAAGCCCGGCGCCACCGAGCGTCTGGCGCTGCGCTTCGCCCCCGCGCCATCCGCCACCGCCCCGTCCGGCGGTGTAGCCGTCACGTTCCGCGACTACACCGGCCGCCTCATGCGCCCGAAGCGCACTGAGGGCGGCGCCTGGCTCGTCCCCGTCGGCGAAAACCCGATGTTCTTCGAAGGCGCGCGACTCGCGCCGTAAAACTCCGCCGCGCCCTGGTCCGTGCAGCCCGGCGGTCGGGCCGCATCGCATGGGCGCGTCCGGATTCTTGCGTCGAACGGGTTTGTGCTGTTTTTTTCCTGGGACAAACACGGTTTCATTTTTCGCTTGCAATTTCGTGGCGAATGCGGCAGATTTTACGGCATACGGAGAAAATGCCATGAAATCTACCTACATTCCACGGCTGGCCGAGCAGCTGGTTCTCGATGTCTCGAAGGAGTACCCTGCAGTTCTGCTGGTCGGCCCGCGCCAGACTGGCAAGACGCGCATGCTCCGCCATTTGTCCGAAGGAACGGGCCGGGGATACGTGTCGCTGGACGACCTGACGAATCGCGAACTTGCCAAAAACGATCCGGCGATGTTTCTCCAGCTGCATCCGGGGCCGGTGCTGATAGACGAGGTTCAATACGCGCCGGAGCTGTTCAGCCAGATCAAGATCGAAGCCGACGCCCGGCGCGTGCCGGGATTGTTCTGGCTGACGGGCTCTCAGCCGTTCCGGCTGATGAACCTTGCGGGGGAAACGCTCGCCGGGCGCGCGGCGGTGCTTCACATGGAGACCCTTTCGCACCGCGAAACCGCGGGTTTGCCGGCCGCGCCGCCGTTTGTCGCGTCGGTCGAGGCCGTCCGCGCCCGGGCCGCGACTGCCAAACCGCTGGCGACACCGGAGCTTTTCAAGGAGATTTGGCGCGGTTCGCTGCCGGGCCTCGTGTCGGGAGAATTCACGAACCGCGACGTGTTCTATTCGAGCTATGTCCAGACATACGTGGAACGCGACGTCCGCGACATCTACCCCGGCGTCGATCCCGTCGCGTTCTCGCGCCTGCTGCGGGCCGTCGCCGCGCGCACCGGCCAGGAGGTGAACGTCCACGAGATGGCCAAGGAACTCGGCGTTGGGGACACGTCCGTGCGGACCGGTCTCGGAGTCCTGGAGAAATCCGACGTGATCCACCTGCTCCATCCGTATTCGAACAACGCCATGAAGCGCACCGTAAAATCGCCGAAGCTCTACTTCTTCGACACCGGTCTCGCGGCCTTTCTCGCGCGGTGGTCCTCTCCCGAGACGCTGGAGGCCGGTGCGATGTCGGGGGCGGTGTTCGAAAACTGGGTCGTGAACGAGATCCGCCGCTCGTTCCTGCAACGCGGAATCGATCCTCCGCTGTGGTATTACCGCGACCGCGACGGCAGGGAAATCGATCTCGTGATCGAACACGACGGCGCCCTGCATCCGGTGGAAATCAAGAAAAGCGCCTCCCCCAGGCGCGAAATGGCATCGTCGTTCAAGATGCTCGACGCCGCGCCACAGCCGCGCGGCACCGGAGCCATCGTCTGCATGTCCGGCGAAGCCGGAGCGGTTTCGTCCGACGTCCTCGTCCTTCCGGCATGGGCGCTTTGAATGGGATCGGCGGATTTCGGATGAGACTTACCGGGAAAAAGGACGGCGCGCGGCGCATTCTCGTAGTCGTGGCGGAAATGGGGCACAACACGCAGCGGGAGATTTCCGGCGTGTCCGCGTGGGCCATGGAAAACGGGTGGAGCGTCGACGTCGTGGAAGGCCGCCATTTCGGAGGGCGTCCCGATTTCGGGCGCTGGATCGATTTCTGGCATCCCGACGGCCTTCTCGTCGATCCCGATTACGCGCACGAAGCGCTGGCCGACAAAGCCGCGCGCGCATTGCCGACCGTGATCTGGGACGCCGCGAAAACGCCGGGCCTCCCGCTCCGCTGCGCGAAGGTGGTGAGCGATTCGCGCGCGGTCGCCGACGCCGCGGTGCGCGAACTCCTGCGCACCGGCCACCAAAACCTCGCGTTCGTGCCGGCGCTCGGCGATCCGCCGTACAGCATGGAGCGGGAAGCGGCGTTCCGGTCGAGCGCGGCGGCGTTCGGGAGGCAGGCGCTTGTCTACCATCCGGCAGCCGCCGCGACCAGGCGCCGAGCCGCCCCGGACGCCGCTGGCTTCCAGAGCGGCCTTTCCCGGTTTCTCGCGTCCGTTTGCGGCACGTGCGGAGTGTTCGCCGCCAACGACCCGACGGCCGTGCTCGTCATGAAAGCCTGCGAATCATCGGGCTTGCGCGTGCCGGAGGACGTCGCGATCGTGGGCGTGGACGACACCGCGGAGTACTGCGAACACTCCGATCCGACGATTTCCAGCATCCGCGTCGACATCGAGCGCGGCGGCCGCGAAGGCGCCGCGCTGCTCGCGGCGCTTGCGGGCGGGAGCGGAAAACCGGACCGCAAACCGCGAAACGGGATGCGCGACTCCGCCGGGCGCATTGCGCAGTACGGCGTGCAGGCCGTGGTGCGGAGGGCGTCGACCACGGTGCTGCACGTGCAGGACTCCCGCGTGAAATTCGCCGTGGAGTGGATTCGCCGCCACGCCTGCGAGCGCATGGGCGTCGCGAAAGTCGTCGCCGCGATGGGCTGCTCGCGCCGCCTCGCCGATTTGCGATTCCGCCAGGCGACGGGCCGCTCCATTCTCGACGAAATCCACGCCCGCAGACTCGAGCGTGCGAAAGAACTGCTCGAGTTCACGGACATCCCGATCGACGACATCCCGTCGCGTTGCGGCTACGTCCCCGGCCCCTACCTCGGCATCCTCTTCAAGCGCGTCACCGGCGCCACCATGCGCAACTGGCGCAAAACCGCCAGGCTTTCGTAGCCCATCGTCCCCGTCTTGGCCGCAACGACGCCGGGCGCGGTTGCCGCCGGGAGCCGATGATTCGAAAAGCACTACCAAAACAGTAATATTTATCTTGCAACCCGGACGGATTCTGATAGAATCCCGGCCCCATGCAACCCAACACGGAAACCGCTCCGGCAACGGACGCCTTGCGGCTCGCCGACCGGATCGTCGCCGGCGGCGCTCCCGCCACGGCCGAGGAGCTGCTCGACCTGCTCAAGCACGCGCCACGCGAGGAGCTGCACGAGGCGGCGCACCGCGTGACCGAGGCGCTCGCGCCGAAGCGCTTCGACTTCTGCGCAATAATCAACGCCCGCGCCGGACGCTGCCCCGAGAACTGCAAGTGGTGCGCCCAGAGCGCGCACTACCAAACTGGCATGAAGTGCCACGGTTGGGTCGGCACCGAAGCGTGCGTCAAGGCCGCGAAGGACGCCGAGCGCAACGGCGTCGGACACATCGGCATCGTCACGGCCGGCCGCGCGCAGAGCAAGGAGGACATCGACGCGCTCTGCGACGCCCTCCGCGCGATGAAGCGCGAGACAAAGGTCCACCTCTGCGCTTCGCTGGGACTGCTTTCCGAAGAGGACCTGCGCCGCCTCAAAGAGGCGGGTCTGGAGCGCTACCACTGCAACATCGAAACCGCGCCGAGCTACTTCGGCGAACTCTGCACCACGCACACGCCCGAACAGAAGATGGCCACGCTCGAAGCGGCCCGCCGCGTCGGGCTCGAAGTCTGCTCCGGCGGCATCGTCGGAATGGGCGAAAGCGACGAGCAGCTCGTCGAATTCGCGCTCGCGCTCGCGCGCGTCGGCGCTCCGTCGATTCCGGTGAACATCCTGCACCCCATCGAAGGCACTCCTCTCGGGACGCGCGCGCCTCTTCCCGTCGCGCGCGTCCTGGACTCCGTCTCGATCATCCGTCTCGCGAACCCGCGCGCGGGCCTGCGCTTCGCCGGCGGGCGCCCCCAGCTCCCGGACGACGACGCCCGCCGCGCCATCTACTGCGGCATCACCGCCGGCATCGCCGGCCCGATGCTCACGACGCCCGGCCCCGACTACGCCGACGACCGCGCGCTCGCCGCCGAAGCGGGCTTCGACGTTTCCCAGCCCCTTCGCGGCTGATTCCGCCGCCGCTCCAGCCGCTCCCGCCGCCGCCATGTGCGAACTTTTCGGATACACCGCCCCGCGCCCCGTGCGCGCGAACCATTGGCTGCGCGAGTTCTACTCGCACAGCGGCGACCATCCCGACGGCTGGGGCCTCGCGACTTTCCACGACGGCATTCCGTCGATCGAAAAAGAGCCGGTGCGCGCATCTCTCAGCCCGTATCTCGCGTCCCGCCTCACGGAACCCGTCGAGGCCGCGAACCTCCTCGCGCACATCCGGAAGGCGACGGTCGGGGCGAACGACCGCGTGAACTGCCACCCGTTCGTCGGGCGCGACAACCGCGGCCGCGTCTGGACGCTCGAACACAACGGCACGATCTTCCGCGGCGACGTCCTCGGCCCGTACTTCGCCGTGCAGGAGGGCCGCACGGACTCCGAGCGCCTGCTCCTGCTGCTGCTCGACCGCATAGGAGCCCGCCAGGACGCCCTCGGCCGCGCGCTCGGGGCGGAGGAGCGCTTCGCCGAATTCGCCGTTTTCGTGCGCGATCTCGCCCCCGGCAACAAGCTCAATCTGCTCGTTTTCGACGGCGAAACGCTTTACGCGCACACCAACTACGCCGGATCGCTGCACGTCCGCTTCGATCCGTCCGGCGCGGCGGTGCTTTCCACGCGACCGCTCGGCTCCGGCGACGGCTGGGATCCGCTTCCGCTTTGCACGCCGCTCGCCTTCCGCGCAGGCGATCGCGTTGCCGCCGCCCCGTGCCACGGCCACGAATACGTCCCGACGCCAGACGACTTCAACCTCTTCTTCACCGACTACGCCACGCTCTAGCGCCCGGCGCGGCATCTCCCGAAAACTTTGCGCTTGCATATACTCAACCGAAATGATAGTGTTTCAGCCATGCAGACCGAACCAGTGACAGGAAGCCCGATGGCGGCTCTAGCGGCGGCGCTCGACGCGCGCTTCTTCGCGCCGCTGCGTCGCGCGCCGACGCGCCGCGTCGGCGTCGAACTGGAGCTTCCGGTCTACCGCCTCGAAGCGGGCGCGCCCACGGATTTCGCGGCGGTCCACGCCGCCACGGCAGATTTCCTTTCGCGATTCCGCTTTCCCGACACGGCGCGCGACGACGCGGGCGCGCTCTACCGCGCCCGCGATCCATCGACCGGCGACGAACTTTCGTTCGACTGCTCGTTCAACACGCTCGAGCTCTCCTTCGGGCCGGACGAAAGCATCCTCGCGACCAAGGCCCGTTTCGAGCGCTACTACCCCGCGCTCCAGGCCGCGCTCGGCGCGCGCGGCCACGCGCTCACCGGCATGGGCATCAATCCGCGCTGGCGCGAAAACGTTCCGGAGCCGATCCAGAACGGCCGCTACCGGATGCTGCTGCACCACCTCAAGAGCTACGCCAAGTACGGCGGCGCGCCGCGCTTCCACGACCACCCGGACTTCGGCCTGTTTTCGTGCGCTTCGCAGGTGCAGCTCGACGTGGACGAAACCACCGCAGCCCCCGCGATCAACGCCTTCAACGCGCTCGAACCGTTCAAGGCCGCGCTTCTCGCCAATTCGCCGTTCGACTTCGGACCGTCCGGCGGCGGTTGGTCGCTCTGCGGCCGCGACCGCCTCTGGAGCCGCAGCCTGCACGGCTTCAATCCGCACAACTGCGGCATGTACGGCGTGGCGCTGCGCTCGCTCGCGGACCTCGCCGGCTACCTCGAAACGACGAGCGTCTACTGCGCCGAGCGCGACGGCAAGTACCTCAACTTCGCCCCCATGCCGCTTTGCGAATACGTCCGCCGCGGACGCATCGACGCCGAGTACTGGGACCGCGAAGCCGGCGCGCACAGGCAGTTCTCCTTCGCGCCGTCGCCCGCGGACGTCGCGTGGCTCCGCCCGTTCAAGTTCGAGGACATCACCGCGCGCGGCACGCTCGAATTCCGCTCCGTCTGCGAGCAGCCCGTGCGCGACGCCTTCGCGCCCGCCGCGCTCCACGCCGGCCTCATGGCGGAATTGCCCGCGCTCGCCACGCTCCTCGCGGAGGACACCGCGCTTTACGGCCACGGCTTCGGCCCCGGCGAGCTGCGCGAGCTCATGTCGCGCCGGTCGCTCCCCGCATTCGTGGATCCGGACGCCCTCCGCGCGCAGCTCCACCGCATTCTCGACATCGCCGAGCGCGGTCTCGCCTCGCGCGGCTTCGGCGAAGCTCCGCTCCTCGCGCCGCTTCGCCGCCGCGCGGACGCGCTCTCGAACCCCGCGCTCGACCACCTCGCGCGCCTCGACGCGGGCGAATCCTCCGACTCCGTGGCCGCCGACTACGGCGCTCTCGATTGACGCCTCCGCCTCGCCCGGCCCGCCGCCTCGCCACTCCGCCATGCTCGACCTCGCTTCAGCAGCAGTCCGCGACTCGCTCTGGTCCGCCAATTTCGGACTCGAGCGCGAGGCTCTGCGCGTGACGGCCGACGGCCGCATGGCGCACACTCCGCATCCGTTCCCGGCGGACCATCCGCGCATCGTCCGCGATTTCTGCGAGAACCAGACCGAGATAAACACCGGCGTCGCGCGCTCCGCCGCCGCCGCGGTCGCGGAACTGGAATCGATCGACGCGGACATCCGCGCGGCGCTCGCCGCCATGCCCGAGCCGGAATTCCTGTGGCGCTTCTCGAATCCTCCGTTCCTCGCCGGCGACGACGACATCCCGATCGCTTCTTTCACCGGCGCGCGCGCCGGAAAAACTGCATACCGCGAGCGCCTCGCCGCGTGCTACGGCCGCCGCAAAATGGCGTTCTGCGGAGTCCACGTGAACATCTCCTTCGGCGACGAACTGCTCGCCGCCGCCGCGGCCGCGGCAGGCGCGCCGGATTCCCGCCGCCATGCCGATTCGCTCTACATCGAACTTGCGGCCAAAGCTTCCGAAGCCGCGTGGCTGCTCGTCGCGCTCACGGCGGCAAGTCCGCTCGCCGATCCGTCGCTCGTCGAAAACGGCGCCGGCGCCGCCACCCACTCGTCACCCGTCGCTCGTCACTCGTCACTCCCCGCCACTCACTCGTCACCCGTCACTCGTCACTCGTCACTCTCCACCACTCACTCGTCACCCGTCACTCGTCACTCGTCACTCTTCACCGGCCATGCGTCGATCCGGTGTTCGGAGCTCGGCTATTGGAACGATTTCGTGCCGGTGTTCGACTACGCCGACGCGCCGTCGTGGGCCCGCAGCGTCGCGCGCTACGTCGAAGCCGGGCTCATCGCCGCCCCGACCGAACTCTACTACCCCGTGCGCCCTAAGCCGCGCGGCGCGAACAAACTCGAATCGCTCGAACGCACCGGAGTAGACCGCATCGAGCTGCGGATGTTCGACCTCGATCCGTTCGCGCCGGCCGGCGTGGACGCCCGCGACGTCGCGTTCGCGCATCTGGTGCTCGTCTATCTCGCTTCGCGTCCGCGCGCGCCGCATCCGGCCCGCGCGCAGATACTCGCCGTCCGCAACGCCAAAGCCGCCGCGCGCTACGACCTCGCGCTGGCGACGGTCCTGCG
>JAFUXX010000222.1 GCA_017476965.1 Kiritimatiellia bacterium
GGCCGTCGACGCCGCGGGCGCCGCGCTCGACGCCGGAAAGGCGATCGGCGGCGCGATCGGCTCGATTTTCGGCGGCAAGGACGAGTGATTCCCCGCGTCCTGCCGCCGCCGCGCCCCGTTTTCGCGCCCCGAGGGGCCGCCGCCCGGTCCGCAGGACGCGAAAAGGCGCGTGAAAAGGAATTTTTTTCCGCATCTTGACATACAACCCCTTTGGGAGTACCCTTTGCGGCGTTCGCGGTTTGTCCGCGCGTTTTTACGTAAATCTCCGGAAGCACAAAAACATGCGCATCCATTCGTTCTCTGCCGTCTCGATGGCGGCTCTCGCCGGCGTGGCGCTCGCTCCTGCCGCCTTCGCCGTCGGCAACAACGTCCTCGGCCTCTCGGCGCGCGTCGGCGTGTCGTACACCGACAACCGCGATCAGGTCGAAAACGGCACCGTCCGCGCCGGCCGCACGATCGGCAAGGAAGACCAGTGGTCCTTCTACATCGGCCCGACCGTCTCCCTCAAGAAGCACGTCGACGACCGTCTCGACTTCGAGTTCGGCTACTCCCCCGTCATCCGCTGGTACGACGAAGCGACCGCGGGCAAGGAGAAGCACAAGGTCGACCACTCCGTCTACGCCAAGCTCGACTACGACTTCTCGCCCCGCACCCGCGTCCGCCTGACCGAAAGCTACTGGTGGACCGGCATGCGCGACTACTTCTACGGCGAGGGCTACGAGTTCGACCCCAACCGCGACACCAAGCTCGACCACGAGTACTGGGAGAACCGCGTCGGCGGCTCGATCTCGCACAAGCTCGTCGGCGAAGACTACCTGAAGCTCTCCGCCAACTGGCGCGTGAAGCGCTATGACGACGACGAGCTCGCCGCCTACAGCGACGAAGACGAATACTCCGCCCGCGCCGACTACATGCACTCCGCGACGCGCTTCGTCTCCTACGGCCTCTTCGCGAGCTACCTCGACTGGGACCGCGAGTCCGACGCTTCGCGCACCGGCGCCTACCGGATCGACCAGGGCGTCTCGATCTTCACCCTCGGCCTCCAGGGCATCTACGACTTCGACGGCAACCGCAACCACTACCTCTACGCCGGCGTGGGCTGGTCCCGCGACGACTACGAGGCCGACGACCTCGATTCCGAGGACTTCGCGAGCGTGGTCGCCGAGCTGCGCCTCTTCCAGCAGAAGGAAACCTCCCTCAACGCCGGTTTCCGCTACGGCACCTACCACGCCGACACGTATCCCTTCTCCGCGCAGGAGGAGACCGCCGGCTACGTCACGGTGACCGAGCGCTTCTCGGACCGTTTCCGCGCCAACGCCGCTCTCGAATTCCGCCGCCGCACGTACGACGGGTCCGACGACCTCGACCCGACCGCCGCCCGCTACGGCTACCTCGCGGCCCTCAAGGAGGCCAACGGAGGCTCCAACTCCTTCGACAAGGACAGCACGTTCTTCCGCGTCACGCTCGCCTACGACTTCAACGAGTGGGTCACCGGCAACGCCTGGTACTCCTTCCAGAAGGTTGACAGCGACGTGGGCCAGGACTACGACGAGAACCGCTGCGGCCTCGGCGCCACCGTCAAGTTCTACTAGGAAAACGGGCCGGCCGGGCCGCGGTTGCTTCCCCGCGGCGCGGCCGTCCGCCTTGCAAAAACCCGTCGGCCGCGCGTGACCGGCGGGTGTTTTTTTCGGAAAAACAGCGATGACAACCGATCCTACCGTTCCCCAGGCGGAACGCCAGCCGCTCCCGGCGGCGCCCGCCGCCCCCGCGCCCGTTCCCGCGGCGCCGTTGCCGGCCGCCCCGGCGGATGCGGTCCATTTCCTCGACTACTGGCAGATCCTGTACTCCCGCAAGGAAATCGTCATCGCCGTATCGATCCTGCTGATCCTCGTCGGCATCGTCGTGACCCGCCGCATGCCGAAGGTGTACGCCGCGCAGGCCGTCATCGAAGTCCAGCGCGAAACGCCGAGCATCAGCCTGTACAACCAGATGCAGGTGCGCTACGACCCCATATTCCTGCGCACCCAGTTCGAAATCATCAAGTCCGACCCCGTCATCGAACAGGTCGTCCGCGAGGCCAACCTCGACCAGGACCTCGGCCGCGAGTACGGGTGGCGCGCCACCGCGTCGCAGAAGGACACGTTCGAGCGCACCGTCGCGCTCGTGAAGCGCAAGACCGACCTTTCGATCTTCCGCGACACCGACCTCATTTCCATCGAAGTCCGGCTCGAAAAGCCGGAGAAGCCGGACGGCGAAGCGGCCAAGGTCGCCGCCCGCGTGGCGAACACGCTCGCCAAGGTGTTCAAGGACTACACCCGCAACAAGAGCAAGGGCCAGATCGAAGAGGGCCTCCAGAAGCTCGGCGAGGAAGTCAAGGAACTCGAGCGCCAGATCTCCGCGAAGGAAGACGAACTGCGCAGCCTCCGCAACAAGTACGGCATCACGCTGCTCGGCGAAGGCGACACGGGCGCGGACATCGTCCGCAAGCAGATCGCCGATTTCACCGCCCGCGCCGAAAACGCGAAGATGACGGCGGACATCAAGCGCTCCCGCTACGAGCACATCGTCGAGCTCGATCCCGACGTCGCAGCGACTTCGATCTACGCCCTCACCGGCGACTCTTCGATCACCCCGCTTCTCACCGACAAGACCAAGACGGAGCTCCAGCTCGCTTCGCAGCAGCGCGCCGGCCTCGGCCCCCGCCACCCCGACGTGGTGCAGACCACGACGATCCTCGAAGAGATCGAGAGCAAGATCCGCACCAAGGTCGACGAGGTGAAGACGAGCCTCCGGCTCGACTGGGAACAGGCCCAGGCCGAGGCGGAGATGTACAACAACCAGCTCAAGAAGTTCTCCGAAACCGAGCGCACCCTCTCCTCCGGCGTCTCCATCGAGATGGAGAAGCTCAACAAGGACATCGCCACGCTCAAGGCCCGCCGGATGCAGATCGAGAGCCGCATGGACGACGAGCGCATCTCGCTCGACATGCCCAAGACTTCGGTCGAAATCGTCCAGGCCGCCAAGGTCCCCGAGATTCCGCTGCCCGTTTCGCCGAACTTCGCGCTCAACGTCACGCTCTCCGTCGTGGCCGGCCTCTTCTTCGGCGTCGTGCTCGCGTTCTTCGTGGAGTACCTCGACACCACGGTCAAGACGGCCGAGGACGTGGAGCGCTACCTGCAGACGAACCTCGTCGGCATCGTCCCGCAGAAGCTCCGCAACCTCAACAGCCCGAACGCGCGCCTCACGCACTACGAGGTGTACCGCGTGCTGCGCATGAGCCTCAAGAACGACCGCTCGCTCGGCACCGGCAAGATCCTCGTCGTCACGTCCGCGTCCGCAGGCGAAGGCAAGTCGCTCAACGCGTTCAACCTCGCGTGGATCTGCGCCGAATGCGGCGAAAAGACGCTCCTCGTGGACGCCGACCTCTACCACCCGCGCCAGCACCGCACGCTCGGCGTGTCGCTGCAGCCCGGTCTCTCCAACATCGTCGTCGGCGAATCCTCCATCGACGCGGCGATCGTCTCCACGCAGCAGGCCAACCTCGACTTCCTCCCCGCCGGCCGCATCGCGTCGGCGAGCGTGTTCGGCCTCATGGACACCGACGAAATGTCGGAGTTCTTCAAGAAGATCCGCGACCGCTACGACCGCATCATCGTCGACGCCCCGCCGATGATCGGCGTGTCCGACACGGCGCAGCTCGTCCGCCTCGGCGACGGCGTGCTGCAGGTCGTCCACCACCGCAAGTACCCGCGCGCCCTCTGCCGCCGCGCCAAGGAGCGCATCGTCGCGATGGGCGGCAACTACCTCGGCGTGCTGCTCAACAACGTCAACGCCGCGCACGGCTCGGCCTCGTACTACTACGAGCACCAGTACTACTACTACTACACCAGCGACGCGGACGGCGGAATGGCCCACCACCGCCGCCGCCGCCAC
>JAFUXX010000023.1 GCA_017476965.1 Kiritimatiellia bacterium
CACGAGCTCGTCGGGCGCGAGCCCGAGCGCCGCCGCCGCGTCCGGCGCGCCGCCGTCCTTGGGGAGCATGTAGCCGGCGCCCCAGCGCGTCACCGTCGCGCCGTTGAGGAACTGGTGCACCACCGCGTCGTAGCCGGCCTGCGGCGTATTGGTGAGCACCGCGTAGCCGCCGCGGCCCGCCACGCGCGGCAGGATGCGGTCGAAGAACGGCGGCGGGATCGTTTCGTCCGGGAAAATCGCGTCCGCGTCGAAGCCTTCCATTGCGCTCTCCGGGTCCTGCGAGTAGAAGACGAACGAGCAGCGCGAAGAATTCGGGAACGTGTAGGCGCTGTCGGAAAAGCCGGTTTGCTCCTTGAAACTGACGTAGGCGACGCTCGTGCGGCCGAGCGAGCGCCACGGCAGCGGGATGTAGCGGTGGAGCTTGGCCTGGAACTCGCTGTCGATCGACGCGCCGTGCGAAGTGCTGAGCGGCACGATGCGCTGCTTCTCCTTGGCCGCCATCTGCGCGTTGATCATGTAGGCCGTCATTTCCGTCTTGCCCGCGCGGTTCGCGCCGGAAACCCAGAGCATCTTCACCGGGTGCGCAAAACCGAGCGCCTCGCGCATGCGGCGCATGAAGTCGTGCAGCGTCGCGTCGCCGTAGCGCGCAAGGGCGCGCTCCTCCAGCGAGCGCGGCCACCAGGGCCAGTCCAGCAGCGACCAGGCAACCGTCCAGATCGGCGGCACGTAGCCATGGCCGAACGGGTCCTTCTTCCGGGCGTCGATCTGCTCCTGCCGCGCGCGGCACAGCAGCTCGTGCACCTCCGGCACGGGGCGACCCGTCGCGAGCGCGACGTCCTGCGCCATCGCGACGGACGGCAGCGGCAGCAGCGGATCGGGCGAAGGTTTCATCGCGTCGCAGGGGCGGGACTGGCGGGACTTGCGGAAGGACGGGCGGGACTTGCGGGACTGGCGGGACTTGCGCCCGTCCTCTCGCCGGTCCCGCTCGTCCCGCTCGTCCCGCGCGTCCTCCACCCTCCCGGCATTCCCTCGCACCATGCCTTGATTTGGGCGTAGTTCCCGCAAACGCGGACGATCCCGAGCGCAATCACGATTCGGGCCTCGCCGCGCCGTTCGCCCCATTCGGGATGCCTGATTTCGTTTGCCCCGCGCACGTCCATCCCGGCGACCTCGACGGCGAGCGCGGGGCTGTCCATGCGATAGCCGGCGCGGAGGATCATCAGGAACGGGAGCATGATTTTTCCGTTGAAATCGGCGGCATAGGCGCGCGCGACTTGGCGATTGGAGGCGTCGCGGTATTCTTCGCACTTCTCGCCGGAGGCGATCATGTCGAACCACTTGCGCTTGATTGTGAGATTGAGAACGGGTTTCATTTGGGTTTCTTTGTTTCTGGTTTGGATTGCATCATGCAGAGAGTGCCGCCTGGCAGAGGGCTGCGGCGGTGCGGACGGGGACGGAGTTGCCGATCTGTTTTACCTGCTCGGTCCGGTTGCCGGTGAGGCGGTAGTCGGCGGGGAACGAATGCGCGGCGGCGAGTTCGGAGGGCTTGAGCATCCGCATGCGGACATCGATCACGCGGCCGTCCTCGGTCAGAAGAAACGTGCCCTGGAGGTTGTCGAAGGTCGTGATGGTGCGGATCGGATCATCGGTCGAATTGATGTGCCCGGAGTCCGGGCCGGCCGGGCGCGACATGTCCACGACGATTGGCGCGACGACGCGGACGGCGCCCGCCGTGGCAATGGTCGGGCACGGCTTTTCGGCCGGAACGCACTCCGCGCCGGACTGCTGGCCGAGAACGAGGGGCTGCACGATCGCGGCGTGGTTGCCGGTCGTCTGCGCGTGCATGGGCTTGTCGAGCGGCCGCGGGGCGTTGTTCGTGTTGTTGTTCATCAGGAACGCGCGAACGATGGAGAAGCGGTCGTGCGTGGTCTGCGAGCCGACGGGATCGGAGGCGGGGCGCGCCTCGCCGTTCTTGCAGTGGTCGAGAACGATTGGTTGGCAGAGCGCGTGGTGCTGGCCGCCGGCCGTGACGGCGGAGAGCGGAGCGTCGATGCTCTCGGCGTCGCCGTGGCGGTTGAACCGCACGAGGAACGAGCGGACGAGCGCGGTGCGGTTGCCGCCGGCCGGCTGCGTAGCGAGCGGCGCGGTGGTCGGGCGGACGCGCGAATCGTCCTCGCCATCGGCACCGAGGAAGTCCATTTGAAAATCCAACCCGCAGAACTTGCGGAGGCCGACGAAGACGCGGCGGAGGGTATTCTCCGCAAGCGGGCGCTCGCGGTTGAAGATCGACGTGCCGGTGTCGGAGAGGTCGAGGCATTCGCGGATGCCGCGCCACTTCTTCGGAGTGCGGCCCCAAAGGTCGGGCTGCGGGTTTTCGGCGTATTCCGGTTCGGGCCAGACGATGCGGCCGCAGCCGCGCCGGACGGCCTGGAGGAAGAAGCGGCGGCGGGTGGTGGCGTCGCCGTAGTCGGCGCAGTTGAGGATGCGCCATTCGACGAGATAGCGCCGGGCTTCCAGCGCGGCAATCCAGGCTCGGAAGCACGCGCCCTTGGCGGATTGGATGGGTTTTCCGGCGGCGGAGAGCGGCCCCCATTCGATGAACTCCGGGACGTTCTCGACGCAGAGACGGCGGACAAAGAGCTGGTCGACCCACGTAAAGATCAGCTCCGGTTGTGCGCGCAGTTGGTTGCTGCGCGGCTTGCCGCCCTTGGCGCGGCTGTGGTGCGTGCAGGAGGGCGAGGCCCAGAGGAGGTCGACGCGGCCGCCGGGCAGGAGGTCGGCGGGGACGGCCTCCTCGATGGACATCTGCTTGGTCTCGACGTCGGGGTGGTTGGCGCTCATGGTATCCACGGCGACGCGCCAGTGATTGATCGCTAGGCCCTTGTGCGTGCAGCCGAGACGGCGGAGGGCCAGTTCAAGGCCGGTGGTTGCACCGCCCGCACCGCAGAAGAGATCGACGGTGTTCAAAACCTTCGGGCTAGGCATGGGAGCCTCCTTCCTTCTTCGGCAAACCAAGCCATTCGCGCACGAGCTCGTCCGCCGCGTGCTCCCAGACGAGCCGGAGCGTGTCGTGCGCGCCTTGCAGCGCCTCGCGCATTGCGGCGGCGTTGCCGGGTTGCTCAATTTTCGGCCTTTCTTGAGCAACCGGAGGTGTGCATTGCTTACCTTCCAGCGCTTTTTGAGCAATGCACTTTGCCTCAATCCATGGCGCACCGTAGCCCTCAATTGCGAGGATGCGTTCCAGCGCCTCGCGCATCGCGGCGGCGTTGCCGACCATTTTCGTGATGTCACGCAAAACTTGGTCCCGCGCCACGCAATTCTTGCAGCGGTCGGCGTGGATTTCCTCGCCTCGTTTGAGCGCGTAGTCCGCGGCGGCATCTTCCCGGGCACGGCATTCGCGCTCCGCCGCCGCCTCGATGCGGGCTGCCCACCGCGTGACGCGCGGTCTTTTCCGATGCATGTCGTTTGAGGCCCAGTCGCGCATGTCGCGCAGGACGTCGGCGAGCGTTTCCGGCGCCAGCTTCCCCGCCGCCGTCGGCGTTTCCGGCGGCGCGCTGTCCGGCAGCGGCACCCACACTGTCGTTTCTTTTTCGTCTTGCATTTCTCTTCCCTTGCGTTTCGTTGTTTTTTGAAAGTGCCCGTCTTTCCGGGCTGTCAGCGGCGGGGCCGGGCGCGGCAAGGAGAAATTTCACGGAAGAACCTTGCCGCCAAGAGACATTTCGAGCATCGCGCGGGCGACGCCC